>NZ_JBIAJH010000013.1:0-209452 GCF_042871845.1 Streptomyces sp. NPDC005533
ACCTTCGAAGCGACCGCTCCGATCCCCGCCGCCACAGCGGCATGAGACGGCTCTCAAGAGCCCGTCACTGCGGCTTGACAGCATCATTGGGAATCTCCTTCGGGCACACGGCGGGGGCGCGCCAGCGGAATCGGAAGCGGAATCGGGCCCAGCGGCGCCGCCCCCCGGCGGCGCCACGTGCGGCCCTTCCTGTCCTGGCCCGGCCAAGCTAGCCCCCCGCACCACGCCTTTCGCCTGCTCCGACCCCCTGGAGCGGATCCTTAGGGTCCTCTTAAGGAAGGAGTAAGGACGGGCTCAGGAAGCGGGCTTCGGGTGGGTTGCCGTCCGGGTGTGGGGGCTACGCTCCGGGGATGAGGCGAGCAGAGGTTCTCAAACGAGTCATCGGCATCCTCACGGAGGCCCAGGAGATCCGCCGGGCGGCGGAGGCAGGCGAGGACGACGACGGCCCGGAAACGGACAGCCGCGTGGTCACCAACCTGCTGAACGAGATGCTGCCCTCGATCAGCGTGCCGGCCGACTCGTCGCCCGAGCAGGTGGCCCGGCTGGTCGCGCAGGCGCTCGGACCCGCCCTGCAGACCATGGTCGCCGGGTTCAGCCTGGCCTTCACGAGCCTCGCCATCGAGCACGACAGCGGCCGGACGGACGTCTCCGCGATCGAGGTCCTGCAGCGGCTCGCCCTTGAGGTGGAGGCCGGGTTCTTCGACGAGGACGCGTAGCCGACACGCCGACAGGCCGGCCGGGCCGGCCGGGCGGTGCGGGGACCGGCCGTGCCCGGCCGCGCCCCTACGTGGTCAGGGCGCGCAGGCCGGCCGCGGAGCGGGCCTGGTCGTCCAGGGCGTCGAGGGCACGGACGGCCTGGGCGGCCGCCTCCGGATCGCTCGTGGCGAGCCCGCTCTCGGCGAACTCGTCCTCGTCCAGCCGCAGGACGGAGGTGAGGTCCGCCGAGACCCACAGGTCCAGGTCCAGGTCCTCCACGAGGATCTCACCGGCCCGCACCAGGGCCGGGCGGGTCACGTCGCAGTACCAGCCCTTCAGGACCCCGTCGCCGGTCCACACCTCCTTGATCGCGTACCACCGCGTGCGCCAGAAGTGCTCGACGAACACGTCGCCCGGCTCGAAGCGGACGAAGCCGAAGTCCCGCACGCCCTCGGCCGCCCAGGGGGCGCGTACGGAGATCCGGTCGCCGTCGTCGGCGACCTGCGTCGCCGGATAGCGGATCTTGGTCCGTCCGGCCTTGGTCAGGACGACGGTCAGCTGCTGGGTCACGCTGTCTCCAGTTCCTTCGTCTCGGATCGACGCGGCGGTCGTGCGGCAGACGCTACGGGCGCTTTCGCGCCGGGCGCCTCCCAATTAACCGGCGATGGGGGACAATCACCCGCGTGACCTCGACGAACCTGAAGATCACCCTTGACGGCTCGGCCGGGGCGGCCGCCCCGTACGAACAGTTGCGCGCGCAGATCGCGGACCGGGCCCGGTCGGGAAAGCTCCCGGCGGGCTTCAAGCTGCCGACGGTACGGGGGCTCGCGGAGGACCTCGGGCTGGCCGCGAACACCGTGGCGAAGGCGTACCGGGCGCTGGAGGCGGACGGGGTGATCGAGACGCGGGGCCGCAACGGGACCTTCGTCGCGGCGGCGGAGGGCGCGTCCCGCGAGGCCGCGTCCGCTGCGCAGGCCTATGCGGAACGGGCCCATCGCCTCGGCCTGACGCAGGCCGAGGCGGTCGCGGCCGCCACCGAGGCCCTCCGCGCCCGGTACGCCGCCCGCTGACCGCCGGGGCTCCGGCCCCTGGCCCCCTCCGGCGCGCCGGCTACAGGTACAGCCCCGCCTCCGACGTGTGCGGCTGCGGCGGCAGGATCGCCGCCGGGCCCGAGCCGCGCCGCAGGGCGAAGAGTTCGGCCAGGCTGGCGCCCTCGCGGGAGACGCCCTCGTCCGTGCCCAGCCAGTCCACCGCCTCCCGGTGGGTCAGCCGGCCGACCTCGATGCGGGCCAGGCAGCGCCCCGGCCGGACCACCGCGGGGTGGAGCCGTTCCAGGTCCTCGTTGGTCGTCACGCCGACCAGTACGTTGCGGCCCTGCCCCAGCAGCCCGTCGGTCAGGTTCAGCAGGCGTGACAGCGCCTGCCCCGCGGTGTGCCGCGCCTCGCCGCGGATCAGCTCGTCGCAGTCCTCCAGCAGCAGCAGCCGCCAGCGGCCCTTCGACGTGCCCTCGTCCTCGCCGATCGCGATGTCCATCAGGTAGCCCACGTCGTTGAACAGCCGCTCCGGGTCCAGTACGCAGTCCACCTGGCACCAGTCCCGCCAGGACCGGGCCAGCGTGCGCAGGGCGGAGGTCTTGCCCGTGCCGGGCGGGCCGTGCAGCAGGAGGAGCCGGCCCGCGATGTCGTCCGGGGTCACCTTCATCAGCCGGTCCATCGCCCCGGCCACCGGCGCGGTGTAGTTCGGCCGCACCTCCGCCCAGGTCCCGGCCGCGATCTGGCGGGTCGTCCGGTACGGTCCGCGGCGCGGGGAGACGTACCAGAAGCCCATGGTGACGTTCTCCGGCTGCGGTTCGGGTTCGTCCTGCACCCCTTCCGTGGCCTCGCCGAGGACCTTTTCCGCGAGTGCGTCGCTGACCGCCGTGACGGTCACGTCCGCGCCGCGGCTCCAGCGGGAGACGAGCACGGTCCAGCCCTCGCCCTCGGCGAGGACGGCGCTGCGGTCGCTGTCGCGCGCCGAGCGCAACACCGTGGCCTCCGGCGGCAGGAGGGTCGCGTCCACCTTGACCCGCTCGATCGACACGCTGTGCGAGTACGGCTGCTCACCGGAGGCGAACCGGCCGAGGAACAGCGCATCGACGACGTCCGACGGCGAATCGCTGTCGTCGACGTTGAGCCGGATCGGCAGCGCGTCATGCGGGTTGGCTGGCATGGCGCCCATGATCCGGCACACCGTGCCCCCGTGCACCCGTGTTTCGCCGGATCGGGTGCTCGAGTTCCCTCTTCAAACGCGTTCGGAGTGAAGATTCGGGCCGCAACTCTGCCCCGAACATTCTTGGCATGAACACTTCCAGACAGGCGCGGCTGCTTGTACCACGGACTCAGGAGTAACCCCCACAAGGAGCCGCACACATGAGCATGAGACTGTCGCGCTTCGCCGCCCTCACCTCCTCCGTCTTACTCGCCGCGGGCGCCGCCCTGTTCGGCGCCCCCCAAGCCACCGCCGCCGCCGACTTCGGCTACGTCGCCCTGGGCGACTCGTACTCCTCCGGCGTCGGCGCCGGCGGCTACGACGGCGCGAGCGGCGACTGCAAGCGCACCCCCCGCGCCTACCCGGCCCTGTGGGCCGCCGCCCATTCCCCCCAGACCTTCTCCTTCACCGCCTGCTCGGGCGCTCGTACGGGTGACGTCCTCGCCAACCAGCTCGCCCCGCTCAACTCCGGCACCGACCTGGTCAGCATCACCATCGGCGGCAACGACGCGGGATTCTCCGACGTCATGACGACTTGTGTGCTCCAGTCCGAAGCCACCTGCGTGAGCCGCGTGAACCAGGCCAAGGCCTACGTGGACTCCACCCTTCCCGGCCGGCTCGACCAGGTCTACGACGCCATCGACAGCCGCTCGCCCGCCGCCCACGTCGTCGTCCTCGGCTATCCCCGCTTCTACAAGCTGAACGGCACCTGCACCACCGGCCTGACCGAGGGCGAACGCGCCGCCATCAACGGCGCCGCCGACTACCTCAACGCCGCCATCGCCAAACGCGCCGCCGACCACGGCTTCACCTTCGCCTCGGTCGCCGGAGCCTTCACCGGTCACGAGATCTGCTCCGGCAACGCCTGGCTGCACAGCGTCAACTGGCTGAACATCGGCGAGTCGTACCACCCGACCGCCGCCGGGCAGTCCGGCGGCTACCTGCCCGTCTTCACCAACGCGGCCTGATCCGCTCCGCCGGCCGCGGGGCTCGCCGCCGCGCTCGCCGTCGGCGAGGGCGGTGACGCACTCGCCGCGGGGGAGGAGGCCCCGGCCGTCGGGGTCTCCTTCCGGCACGTCACGGACGTGGCCACCCACGGGGTGGCCACCTCCGCCGGCCCCCGCACCTCCAGCCGGACCGCGTCCTCGAAGGTCGCGTCCGGGACGTGCGCGAGCTCGACGTGCTCCAGCTGCCGGCTCCGCGTGCCGCCCGCCTCGTACGTGACGGACTGCCAGCCGCGGCCGGAGGTCCGCCCGCTCCGCGTGGCCCAGCGGTACTCCAGCACCACCGGGACCCGCTCCACCTCGACGGTGGCGGTGAAGGCGGGCGCGTGGTCCTCGGGCGGCGGACAGCTGCCCGTGTAGGTGGAGCGCACGGCGACGACGTACACCGAGACGTGCTGACCCGCGGTGGCCGAGGCGGAAGCCGAGACCGCAGCCGACGGCGAGGCGGAGGGAGGAGCCGAAGGGCTGCTCGTGGAGGCGGTCCGGGCCGTGGTCGCCGCGCCCGTCGGAGCGCCCGAGCCGCCGCCGCGGCCGTCCGTGTCCCCGCGGTCCTTCAGCAGCACCCACCCCAGCGCGACCAGGGCGAGGGCCAGCACCGCGATCCCGGCGGCCAGCACCAGCCCGGCCCGGCCCTCGCGTTCCGCCGGTCCGGGCCCCCGTCCCGCTCCGGACACCGGCGGCGTGGGCTGCCCGTACGGTCCCGCCGGCGCGCCGGGCGCGCCGACCGCCCCCCGGCCCGCCCGTACCCCACCATCCCGCGGCTCGTGCCCGTGGTGTGCGACGGCCGTCGGCGAGTCCGGGCCCGACACCGGGCCGCCGGAGGCCCGTACGGTCCCGCCCGCGCCCACCACCCGCAGCGTCCGGGCCGCCTCCGCCGCGGGCAGCCGCTCGGCCGGGTCCTTGCGCAGCAGTCCCTCCAGTACGGCCTCCAGCGGCCCCGCCCGGCGCGGCGGCGGCACCTGCGCGTCCACCACGGCCCGCAGCGTGTCCAGCGGGGTGGCCCGGCGGAACGGCGTGACCCCCTCGACGGCCGCGTAGAGCATGACCCCGAGCGACCACAGGTCCGACGCGGGTCCCGGATCGCGTCCCAACGCCCGCTCGGGCGCCAGGAATTCGGGGGACCCGACCACCTCGCCGGTCATGGTGATCGCGGAGGAGCCCTCCAGGCTGGCGATCCCGAAGTCGCTGAGCACCACCCGGCCGTCATTGGCGATCAGTACGTTGCCCGGCTTCACGTCCCGGTGCAGCACCCCCGCGTCGTGCGCGGAGCGCAGCGCGGCCAGCACCTGTTCCCCGATGTGCGCGGCGCGCTGCGGAGCCATCGGCCCCTCGGCCTCCAGTACGTCGGCCAGCGAGAGCCCGCGCACCAGCTCCATGACGATCCAGGGCCGCCCGTCCTCGGACGCCACGTCGTAGACGGTGACGACCCCGCGGTGCGAGACGCGGGCCGCGGCCCATGCCTCCCGCTCCAGCCGCCGGTACATGCGCTGCAGTTCGGCGGGGTCCAGTCCGGCGGGCGCCCGTACCTCCTTGACCGCCACGTCGCGGGCCAGCACCTCGTCGCGGGCCCGCCACACGACGCCCATCCCGCCGCGGCCGATCGGTTCGAGCAGCCGGTAGCGCCCCGACACGACGCGATCGGAGTTCGTTTCCTCACTCACACGGGCCCCCCGAGTGCGTCACCTGCGCCCGCGTGTCATCGGGCGATCACTCCAAGTTAGCGCAGCGTGCGCCAAGTGACCCCGGTCGTGACGGGACTCGCGGCGCGACCTTCCGCAGCGTCACCTCTGTGCGGAGAGTGACGGTCGACTCCGCTGAGTAACCGTCAACTCCCCGTCCCCATAGGGGTAATTCACACCACCGGGATACCCGGGGGCGACGCGGGGGCGATAGGGTTAACCTGCCCGGGCCGGGTGCCCTCGTACGGGTGGGGAGAGAACATGGAACAGATAGCTATGCGCAGCAGGCCGCCCCGCGTGCCTGCCATCACCTGCGGCGGCGGTGCGACCAGTTCGCGCCTCGACCGCCATCTCGCCGTGCTGGGCGGACCCGCCGTCCCGCACCGGGAGACAGCGGAGGCGACGCTGCTGATGCGCGAGCTCACCTCCCGCGACCACACGCACCGTCTGCGGAGCCGGAGCGCGCGCGTCTCGCTCTTCGCGCCGCTGCGCCGTCTGCGTCGCACGCTCTTCGGCAGCCGCCGTTCGTAACCGTCCCCGCACCGCGGCCGCTCGCCCTCGGGCCTGCGGCCTCCCGGCCCTACCCGATCACACCGTCCCGGCGCAGTTCCGAGATCTGCGCGTCCGCCATCCCCAGGGCGCGCAGCAGGGCTTCGGTGTGTTCGCCCAGCGCGGGCACCGCACCCATGTGCGGTGCCGCGCCGCCCGGCAGCCCGATCGGCGGCAGCAGGGCCCGCAGCGGACCGGCCGGTGACCCCACCTCCCGCCAGCGGTCCCGGGCCGCCAGCTGCGGATGCCCGGCCAGCTGGGCCACCGAGTTCAGTCGTGCGCAGGCGATGCCCGCCGCCTCCAGCCGACCGATCGCCTCGTCCGCGCCCAGCCGTCCCAGGGCCTCCGCCACGACCGCGTCGGTCTTCTCCCGGTTCGACGTGCGTGCCGTGTTCGTCGCGTACGCCGGATCGTCCGCCAACTCCGGCCGCTCCAGCACCTGTCGGGCCAGCCGCACCCACTCCCGGTCGTTCTGCACCGACAGCAGCACCCGGTCCCCGTCGGCCGTCGGGTAGGCGTCGTACGGCGCGATCACCGCGTGCGCGAGTCCGGTGCGCACGGGCTGCTCCCCGCCGTGCATCGTGTGGTGCAGCGGATGCCCCATCCACTCGGCCAGCGCGTCCAGCATGGACACCTCCACCCTGCCCCCGCGCCCGGTGACCCCCCGGCGCAGCAGCGCGGCGAGGACACCCGAGAAGGCGTACATGGCCGCCGCGATGTCCGCCGCCGGGATCCCCGCCTTGACGGGCTGCTCCGGGGTTCCGGTCACGGAGACCAGCCCCGCCTCGCACTGCACGAGCATGTCGTAGGCCCGCTTGTGGGCGTACGGGCCCTCGGGGCCGTAGCCGGAGACGTCCACGGCGACCAGCCGCGGGTAACGCGCGCACAGCGCGGCCGAATCGAGGCCGAGCCGGGCGGCGGCGCCCTGCGCGAGGTTCTGCACGAACACGTCGGCGCCGGCGAGCAGGCCGTGCAGCACCTCCCGGCCGCGCGGGTCCTTCAGGTCGAGCGCGATCGACTCCTTGCCCCGGTTGGCCCAGACGAAGTGCGAGGCGAGGCCGTGCGCGGCGGTGTCGTAGCCGCGCGCGAAGTCGCCGCCGTCGGGACGCTCGACCTTGATCACCCGCGCGCCGAGGTCGGCGAGCTGTCGGGTGGCGAAGGGGGCCGAGACGGCCTGTTCGACGGCGACGACCGTGACACCGTCCAGCGGGAGCGGTTCGGAAGCCGGTCCGGAGGACGGTTCGGAGGCCGGTGGTTCAGGAGCCGTTGCGGTAGCCATGGGCCCTGCCTACCGGCTCGGACGGGAACTGTCACCCCACGCGGTGGTGACATCCGTCATCCGCGCGCTGCCTCCCCGCGGGCGAACCTGCGCGTGGCCAGCGGCACGAACAGCACGAGGAGCAGCAGCGACCACAGCAGGGCCCCGGCCACGGGATGCGCCGCGGGCCAGGCCGCGCCCGCCGGCGCCTCGGCCCCGGCGTTCCCGCACAGTTCGCGCACGGCGGTGGCGACGGCGCTGATCGGGTTCCACTCGGCGACCGCGCGCAGCCACCCGGGCAGACCGGCGGTCGGCAGGTACGCGCTCGACAGCATCGGCAGGACGAAGGTGGCGCTGCCGAGCTGGCCCGCGGCCTCCTCGCTGCTGCTGAGCAGGCCGAGGTACGTGCCCACCCACGCGGTGGCGAAGCGGAACAGCAGGAGCACGCCCAGGGCGCCCAACGCGCCGGGCAGGCCGTTCTCGATCCGCCAGCCCATCGCCAGCCCCACCAGCATCAGCGGCACCATCGATACGCCCGTGGTGAGCAGATCGGCCGCCGTCTGCCCGAGCGGGACGGCGGTGCGGCTCATCGGCAGGGTGCGGAAACGGTCCATCACGCCGCGGTGGGCATCCTGCGCCGCCGTGAACATGCCGGTCATCAGGCCGTTCGCGGCGGTCGCCGCGAGCAGTCCCGGCACCAGGAACTCCCGGTACTCGGCGCCCGGCATCGCGAGGGCGCTGCCGAAGACGTAGCCGAAGAACAACAGCATGGTGATCGGCATGGTCTGGGTGAGGATCAGCAGCGCGGGGGCGTGCCGGGCCTTCTGGAGCTGGCGGGTGAAGACGGCTCCGCCGTCGGACAGCAGGGTGCTCATGCGGCGTACTCCTGGTGGGTGGGTCGGGCCTGGGTGAGGCGCAGGAACACCTCGTCGAGGGTGGGCGGGCGCAGGCCGGCGTCGGTCACCGCAACGCCGGCCGTGTCGAGCTCCCGGATGATCCGGGGCAGGGTGAGCCCGCTGTCGAGGACGGTCGCACCGACGGTCAGCCGCTCCTCGTCGAGCACGGGCCGGCCCCCGGTGAGCTGGTCGAGGACGCAGGCGGCGCCGGACAGCGCCGCGCGGTCGGTGACCGTGACCTCCGCGTAGGCGCCGATGCGGGCCTTGAGCGCGGCCGGGGTGCCGGTGGCGGCCACCCGGCCGCGGTCGACGACCACGATGTCGTGGGCGAGCCGGTCGGCCTCCTCCAGGTACTGGGTGGTGAGCAGCACGGTGGTGCCCTCCTGCGCGAGTTCGCGCACCGCGCTCCAGATCTGCTCCCGGGCCGCCGGATCGAGGCCGGTGGTGGGCTCGTCGAGGAACAGCACCCGGGGGCGGGTCACCAGCCCGGCGGCCAGGTCCAGGCGCCGCTTCATACCGCCGGACCAGGTGCCGGACACCCGGTCGGCGGCCTCGGCGAGCCCGAACCGCTCCAGCAGTTCGTCGGCGCGGGCCCGGCCCGCGGAGCCGCGCAGTCCGGCGAGCCGGGCGAAGAGCCGGAGGTTCTCGCGGCCCGTCAGGTCCCCGTCGACGGAGGCGTACTGGCCGGTGACCCCGATCGCGCGGCGGACGGCCGCGGGCTCGCGGGTGACGTCGTGGCCGGCGACGAGGGCGCGGCCGGCGGTGGGCGCCGTGAGGGTGGTGAGGATCCGGACGGCGGTGGTCTTGCCCGCGCCGTTGGGGCCGAGGAGACCGCAGACCGTGCCCTCGGGGACGGCGAGGTCGAGGCCGCGCAGGGCATGGACCTCCCCGTAGCTCTTCTCCAGACCCTCACTAAGTACAGCGTACGTAGAAGTCATGTGCCACACCGTACCTCACTACGTACGCCGTACGTAACTAAGATGGAGGCGAGACGACGAGGTGATCTGAGCGATGACAGCCGGCGGGCGACCCGCTGAACCCGAAGTGATCTGGTCCCGGCCGCAGCGGGCCGGCCGCGGCCCGAGGCCCGCGCACAGCCGCGAGTCCATCGCGGCCGAGGCGGTGCGCGTCGCCGACGCGGAGGGGATCGAGGCCGTCTCGATGCGGCGCGTGGCCGCCGGGATCGGTGCGGGGACGATGTCCCTCTACAACTACGTGCCGCGCAAGGAGGACCTGTACGAGCTGATGGTCGACGCGGTCAGCGGGGAGTACGAGTTCACCCCGCCGACGGGCGACTGGCGCGCCGACCAGCTGGCGCTGGCCCGGCAGACGCGCGCGCTGATGCACCGCCACCCCTGGCTGCCGCGGCTGCTGAGCCCCGTGTACGGATTCGGCCCGAACGCCCTGCGCTACCTGGAGTACAGCCTGGACTGCCTGGCGCCGCTGGACGTTCCGGACGCCGAGAAGCTGGAGCTCGTCGCCGCGGTCAACGGCACCGTCGCGACCTACGTGGCGGGCGAGCTGGCGCTGGCCGAGCGGGCCCGGACCCTGCCGTGGAGCGAGGCGGAGGAGCAGGGCGTACGGACGGCCTGGCTCGGCTCCCGGCTGGCCACCGGGGAGTACCCGCGGCTGGCGGCGGCCCTCACGGGCGGCGGCCCGGTCCCGGGCGCGGGTCTGGACATGGCGGCGGTGTTCGACCGCTCGGTGTCACGGCTGCTGGGCGCCTGGGGGTCGTAGGGGGCTGCGTCCGGACGTCGTGGGCGCGGGGTGGCCCGGCGCGGGTGGGGCTACGCCGGTTCGTCCGCGCGGACGCTGTGCGTGCGGGGTTCGTGCGGGCGGGCGTCGAGGGCGCGGGTCGTCCCTGCCCGGGTGGGGCCACGCCGGTTCGCCCGGGCGGGGTTCGGTGGCGCGGCGCTCAGAGCAGTGCGAACTGCCCGCCTGGGCCCTCCTCGTGGTGGTCCAGCACCGAGGCCGGCCGCCGGGCCCAGCCCGGTGGCGGCAGCACCCCGGCCGCGCGCAGCCCCTCGGTCGACAGGCCCGGCCCCGGCTCGAACGCGGCCCGTTCCGGCGCCAGATCGGCCAGCAGCGCCAGGGTCGTCACCAGGGCGAGCAGCTCCGAGGTCCAGCTCTGCGGCCACTCGGCGGGCCCCAGCGCCGCCAGCCCGTCGGCGTCCGGGCCGCGGTGTGCGGTGCGCGCGGCGAACCACGCCTCCAGCACCCGCACGCCCTGCGCCTCGTACTCCCAGGCCCCGGCCGACACGGGGGAGACCGTTCCGCTCCCGAGACTCAGCGTCTCGCTCTCGGCGTCGTACGCCAGCCCCTCCGGCCACGCCCCGACCGCCGAGCGGACGTACGGGCGCCGGCCGCCCGGCAGCCGCGGCGGCTCCCCTCCGCGCGCCCCGCGCAGCTGGACGGTGAGCAGCCGGTGCCCCAGCTCCAGTCCGGCCCGCCAGCGCGCGGGATCGGCCGCGAGCGGGACCTCCCGGCCGCGCGGTCCCGGCCTGCCCGCGGCGAGCACCCAGCACAGGAAGTCCTCGGGGGTGACCCAGCCCCCGTAACGCTCGCCCAGCAGGGGCAGCAGGCCCGGGGCGAGGTTGGGCTCGGCGCCGCCGGGGCGCCGGTGCAGCGGGCGGATCCGGCCGAGCCGGCCGGCCGGGAGGTGCGCGGTGACCAGCGGCTCGGGGGTCTCGACGAGGAACACCTGGTGCTCGTCCCGGACCCGCCAGAGCTCCGGACGGGCCGTGTCGATCAGCCGTTGGTCGGGCAGCAGCCACTGCTCGTCGAAGGCCTCGCGGAGCACCCGTACGGGGTCGGGGCAGGGGCCGGGCGCGTCGGCGAAACGGGCCGTGGCCGCCGAGCGCTGGCCCGGCAGCGCGGCCGCGCCGGCGGCGGGCGTACGGACCCGGCTCGGGCGGAACAGCCGCTCCCGCTCGGCCCCTTCGGAGCCGGTCAGGGCGGCCCAGCGGGCGCGCAGGGCCGCCGGATCGGGTGCGGCCACCCAGTCCCGGCCCAGGCGCAGGGCGCCCACGGCCCAGGGCATCAGATCGTCCAGCAGCGGTACGTCTTCGCTCACGCCGCCGATGGTAGCGACGGGATCCGATGGCCGGGCTGCGTCCAGGCCGAAGCGCTACGCTCCTTATGTACGCAATCTACGGAATGTGCGCATACGTGAGGCGTGCGTACGGGATCGACCGAGGAGACGGTCATGAGCCAGTACGACGAATACTCGACTCCGTCGCAGGCCGAGGGCGAGCGTCTCGACGAGGACATGGACGAGAAGCAGCGCAAGGAGCGGCACCCCCAGACGATGCGGACCACCCCGTCCCAGGCGGAGGGCGAGCGCGCCGCGGAGACCGACGAGAAGTAGGCCGCCCACGAGGCGGGCCCCGTCAGTGCCGTCAGTGGGCGTCGACCGTCACGGTGAAGGAGAAGCGGTCGCCGCGGTAGCGGATCCGCGCCACGTCCACCACGCGGCCGTCCTCGTCGTACGTCACGCCCGTGTAGTGCAGGATCGGGCTGAGCAGCGGGACCTGGAGCAGCTCGGCCGTCTCCGGGTCGGCGAGCCGGGCCTCGACCGTGTCCGTGATGCGGCTGATGCGGACGCCCACGACGTCCCGCAGCACCTTGGTCATCGGCCAGCGCTCCAGGTCGGCGAGGTCCACGGCCTCGGCGAACTCCGGCAGGACCGCGTTCTCCACCCAGTTCGTCGGCTCGCCGCTCTCGCGGTCGTGGCGCAGCCGGCGGTAGGTGACCACCTCCGGGGTGGCCGGGAAGTGCTCCAGCAGCTCCCCGGCCACGGGTGTGCGCCCGTGGCCGAGGATCGTCGTGCGATCACCCGACTGCTGGGCCACGATCGCGTCGACCGAGCCCAGCAGCCGGACCGGGGTGCTGCGCAGCGCGCCCGGTTCGATGAAGGTGCCGCGCCGCCGGTGCCTGCTGATCAGCCCCTCGCCCTCCAGCTCCTTGAGCGCCTGCCGCATGGTCAGCACGCTCACCCCGTAGTGCTCGGCGAGCTGCTCCTCGGTGGGCAGGCGCAGCGAGGCGTCCGGAGTGCGCCCGAGTATCGAGGCGCGCAGGGACTGCGACACCTGATACCAGAGCGGCAGCTTCCGGTTCAGTACCAGCGAGTCGGGGGCGAAGGCGGTCACGGGGGTCACGGGTGGATCTCCGAACGGGGCTGGACAGGGGTGACGTGCAGCGCATGCAGGGTATGCAGTGCAGGTCAGGCGCGGAAGTGGCGCTGCAGACCCTGCCACACGTCGTCGTAACCGCGCTGGAGGTGATCGGCGCCGGCCGCCTGGGCGGTGGCGGTGATCGGCCAGCGGGTCTCGAACATGAAGGCCAGGCCGTCGTCGATCTTCTGCGGCTTCAGCTCGGCGGCGCTCGCCCGGTCGAAGGTCTCCCGGTCCGGGCCGTGCGCGGACATCATGTTGTGGAGCGAGCCGCCGCCGGGGACGAAGCCCTCGGCCTTGGCGTCGTAGGCGCCCTCGACGAGGCCCATGTACTCGCTCATCACGTTGCGGTGGAAGTAGGGCGGCCGGAAGGTGTCCTCGCCGACCAGCCAGCGCGGGGCGAAGACCACGAAGTCCACGCCCGCCAGGCCCGGGGTGTCGGAGGGCGAGGTCAGGACCGTGAAGATCGACGGGTCGGGGTGGTCGTAGCTGATCGACCCCAGGACGTTGAAGCGGTGCAGGTCGTAGACGTACGGGACGTGGCTGCCGTGCCAGGCGACCACGTCGAGCGGGGAGTGGTCGTAGGTGGCCGACCAGAGGTTCCCGCAGAACTTGTTGATCACCTCGGTCGGGCGCTCCACGTCCTCGTACGCGGCCACCGGGGCCTGGAAGTCGCGTGCGGCGGCGAGGCCGTTGGCGCCGATCGGGCCGAGGTTCGGCAGTTCGAAGGGCTGGCCGTAGTTCTCGCAGACGTAGCCGCGGGCGTCGGCGTCCAGCAGCTCGACGCGGAAACGGACCCCGCGCGGGATGAGGGCCATGTCACCCGGCCGGGCGGCGAGCAGGCCCAGTTCGGTGCGCAGGAGCAGGCCGCCGCGCTCGGGCACGATCAGCAGCTCGCCGTCGGAGTCGCTGAACACCCGGTCCGTCATGGACGCGTTGGCGGCGTAGAGGTGGATGGCCATGCCGGTGCGCTGGGCCGCGTCGCCGTTGCCGCCGAGGGTCCACAGGCCGGACAGGAAGTCGGTGCCGGGGGCCGGATCGGGCAGCGGGTTCCAGCGCAGCCGGTTCGGGTCCGCCGGGGCCTCGGTGAAGGGGGCGGTGCGCAGGGCCCCGTTCTCGGTCCGGGTGAAGGGCGGGTGCGCGGCCGAGGGGCGGATCCGGTAGAGCCACGAGCGGCGGTTGTGGGTGCGGGGCTCGGTGAAGGCGCTGCCGCTGAGCTGCTCGGCGTAGAGGCCGAGGGGGGCGCGCTGGGGCGAGTTCCGGCCGAGCGGCAGGGCGCCGGGGACGGCCTCCGAGCTGTGCTCGTTGCCGAAGCCGGTGAGGTACTCCAGTGCCTCCGCCGTCTTCCGGGCCTGCTCGTTGCCGGCCTGCTCGCTCATGTGCTGCTCCCGCTCCGTCGAAGGAATCCTATGGTTGACAGTAGGATTCCGCGGCCCGTGCGTCAACGGGATCCCGGAGAGTTGTGTTCCGGGTGGCTGGGGAGTGGTGTTCCGGGCGGTCCGGGGGTCGCGTTTCCGGATGGGGGTCCCGGGAGTCGGCGCCGGAGGTCCGGGACGGATTCGTGCAGAGGGGGATCCCAAAAGATGAACATTGCTCTACTCTCACGCGCATGTCGTGGACCCGCAGGTTCCCTGCCGTGCCGGCGGCGCTCCTCGCCGCCCTCCTTGCCCTCCTGACCCTCCTCGCCGCCGCGCCCGCCGCCCGCGCGCACGAGGAACGCCCGATCACCCTCCCCGACGGCTCCGGATCCGTACCGCAGTACCGCGACGCGGAGCCCGACCTGGTCGTCTGCAAGACCGACCGGCCCGCCTTCGAACGCCGGATATCCGCCTTCCCGGACGAGCTCCGCCGGCGCAACCTCGCCCTGTACGAGCGGTGCGAGAAGAGCGGCTACCGCCACCTCCAGGAGGCCGTCGACGCCGTCGACCGGCCCGGGATGAACATCGCGATCCTCCCCGGCCTGTACGAGGAGGAGCCCTCGCTCCCGAAGCCGACGGGGGAGTGCGCCGCACTGAAGGCCCCCGAGTCCTCGCTCGGCTACCAGATCCTGTCGTACGAGCAGCAGGCCCGCTGCCGGCACAACCAGAACCTCGTCGCGATCCTCGGCAAGACGAACCTGCAGATCGAGGGCACGGGCGCGTCACGGCTCGACGTGGTCGTCGACGCGAAGTACCAGAAGCTGAACGCCATCCGGGCCGACAAGTCCAACGGCATCTACTTCCGCAACTTCACCGCCCAGCGCACCACCTTCAACTCGCTGTACGTGCTCGCAGGCGACGGCTTCGTCATCGACGACGTGCTGACCCGCTGGAACGACGAGTACGGCTTCCTGACCTTCGCCAGCGACCACGGGCTCTACAAGAACTGCGAGTCGTACGGCAACGGCGACTCCGGCATCTACCCCGGCAGCGCCTCCGACATCAACGACGGCCGCGGCTACGACGTCCCGCGCTACTCCATCGAGATCACCGGCTGCCGCAGCCACCACAACATGGTCGGCTACTCGGGCACTGCGGGGGACTCGGTCTGGGTGCACGACAACGAGTTCGACCAGAACATGGGCGGCGCCTCGATGGACAGCGCCTTCCCCGGCCACCCCGGACTCCCCCAGAACCACGCCAAGTTCGAACGGAACCTGATCCACGACAACAACCAGGACTACTACCACCACGTCGCCGACGGCACCTGCGCCAAACCGCCGATCGAACGCGGCTACGAACGCGGTGTGGTCTGCCCGCAGATCTCCATGCCGCCCGGCACCGGCATCATCACCGCGGGCGGCAACTGGAACCTCTACGAGGACAACTGGGTCTACGGGCACCGGCGCGCGGGCTTCTTCCTCAGCGCCGTCCCCGCCTTCATCCGGGGCGAGGAGAAGTGGTCGAAGCAGACGGACACCTCCCACCACAACCGGTACGCCGGCAACGTCATGGGCAAGGACAAGTCCGGCGCCGCCCGCCCCAACGGCATGGACGTGTGGTGGGACGGGCAGGGCCGCGGCAACTGCTGGCAGGACGGCCCCGACGGCTCCACCCCCGGCACGGTCCCCCAGTGCGGTGAGCGCCGGGGCGCCGTCTCCGGCGCCTCGGCCCGGCTGGTCGGGGAACCGGTCAAGCTGGTCCAACTCCTCGTCTGCGCCGACTACAACGTCCAGGCGCGCAAACTCCCTGCCGGCTGCGACTGGTACGGCGCGCGCGGCCTGGAACGGGTGGAGACCCAGCTCGCGCTCGCCGTGGCCGCGGTCCTGCTGTTGGTCGGCGGGGTCCTGTGGTGGCGCCGCCTGCGGGGCTCCCGGCTGGGCACGGTGGCCACCCTCCTGGGCCTGGCCGGCCTCGCCCTGGACGTGGCCGGCTCGACCACGGCGATGACCGCCACCTTCGTCCCGGCCCTCGCCCTCCTCCTGCTGGGCCTGTGGTGGACGGGCGTCGGCCTGGCCCTGCGCCCCACCCGCCCCTGGCTGGCCCGCCTGACCCTGCTGCTGGCCGCGCTCACCCTGCTGGACGCCTTCGACAAGGCCGTCCTGATGATCCCCTGGACCCCCCTCAGCCCCGCCTGGGCCCGCGCCCTGGTGGCCGTCGTCTGGACCCTGTGGGCAGTCGTGGCCTCAGCCCGCACCGACACCCCCGCCCCAGCAGCCACCCACCCCCCGACCCCTACAGACACTGCGGCCACCGCAGCCCCCGCCGACCCCGCAGGCGCTGCCGGCCGCGCAGGCACCGCAGACGCAGGTGGCCCCGCAGGCACCGGAGGTCCTACTCGCACCGCTGCCACTGCCGGCCCCGCAGGCAACGCAGGTTCCGCTAGAGCTGCCGGCCGCGCAGGCGCTGCCACCACCGGCGACACCGCAGACCCGGCAAGGGCTGCCGGGACCTCAGCCCCCTCCGACCCCGCAGCCACGGCCGGCACCGCAGGCCGCGCTCCGATCCACCCCGCGGCGTCCACCGAGGCGCCGACCCGCCCGGACCCGGCCCCGTGAGCGCCGCCGCGCCCTTGCCGAGCGCCCCGACCACAGGAGGCCAGCCGTGACCGGCCGCCCCGACCACGAGATCCGGTGCGACGCCTGCTGTACGCCGCCCCGCGCGGCCCGCAGGACCCGCCGGGCCGCCCGCAGCGCGGCCCTGCTCGCCCTCGCCCTGCTCCTGGCGTGCGGCGCGGCGACGGGCTGCGGCGGGCGGGCCACCACCCACCACAAGCCCGGCACGAGCCACGAACAGGCCTCCGGCAACGTCGGCACCCTGCTCGCCACGGACGACGGCGCCGGCCACCGGCTCCGCGAGGTCCCGGCCCAGGGCGCGCCGGAGGTCCAGCTGGCGGTCCGCCCGGACTCCGAGGACGGCTGGAACCTCCAACTGACGGTGAAGAACTACCGCTTCACCCCCGACAGCACCGGCGGCGCCGCCCTCCCGGGCGCCGGCCACGCCCACCTGGAGCTCGACGGACGCAAGGTCGCCCGGCTGTACGGCCCGTGGTTCCACCTGCCCGCCGCACAGGTCCCCGAGGGCGCGCACACCCTGACCGTCCGCCTCTACGCGGACGACCACACCGCCTGGGCGGTGTCCGGCAAGCCGGTGGAGGCCACGGCCCAGCTCACGGCCACCGTCCCGGGCGCCTCCGCGGGCCACAGCCACGGGGAGACCGAGGCCGCGCCGAAGCCATCGGATCCGCAGCAGGCCGCCCGGACCGTCACCGTCACCGTCCGGGACGGCAAGGTCAGCCCGGCCCCCGCCCGCACCGAGCTGCGGCGCGGGGAGCGCGTCGCCCTGCGCGTCACGAGCGACCGAGCGGACACCCTGCACGTCCACGGCTATGACAAGGAGCTCGCCCTGCCGGCAGGCCAGGAGGCCACCCTGATCCTGACGGCAGACCGCACGGGCCTCTTCGAGGTCGAGACCCACGGGTCCCACCTCGTCCTGACCCAGCTCCTCGTCCGATGACCCCACCGGGCGACGGAGGGTCGCGGACCCGGGCGGGGCGGCGGTGAGCCCCGCCGGTTCCGGCCCCGTCGGCTTCGGCAGCGCCACCTCCGGCTTCGGCGCCTCCGGCTTCGGCGCGTCCGGCCTCGGAGCGTCGGGCGCCGACGCGTCGGGCCTCGGCGGTGGCGGCGTCGGTCAGGGCGTGGTCCTTCACCCGACCGATCCACTCGCCGTGCTCGCGCACGGGATCGGCTCCCAGCACGATCTGCCGATCTCGCCCTTCTACGCCTTCGCCGGCGCCTTCGCCGCGCTGTTCGTCTCCTTCCTCGCGCTCGGCCTCCTCTGGTCCACCTCCCGCTTCGGCGGCGAGCACTCGGGGCTCGCCCTGCCCGCCGGCCTCCAGCGGGTGGCCGACGCGCCGACCACCCGAATCGCCCTGCGCGGACTGGGACTCACCGCCGGACTCGCCGTCCTGCTCCACCTCCTCCTCGGTCCCGACGACCCCGCGCACAACCCCGCTCCCGGCGCCGTCTACGTCCTCCTCTGGGTCGGACTCGTCCCCGCCTCCCTCCTCCTCGGCCCCGTCTGGCGCCTGCTCAATCCGCTCCGCACCCTGCACCGCCTGCTCTCCCGGGCCCTGCGCCGCGGCCCCGACCGCCCCCTCCCCGCCCGGCTGGGCCAATGGCCCGCAGCCGCCGGGCTGTTCGGCTTCACCTGGCTCGAACTCGTCGCTCCCGATCCCGCATCCACCACCACCCTCCTGATCGCCCTCACCGGCTACGCCACCGTCCAGCTACTGCTCGCCGCCCGCTTCGGCGAGCGCTGGTTCGACGACGGAGACGCCTTCGAGGCGTACTCCGCCCTCCTCGCCCGGCTCTCCCCCCTCGGCCGTCGCAGCGACGGCCGCCTCGTCCTCCGCAACCCCTTCCACGGACTCGACGCGACGCCCGAGCGGCCCGGACTCGTCGCCGCCGTCTGCGTCCTGCTCGGCTCCACCGCCTACGACGGCTTCTCCGACAACCCCTCCTGGATCAACGCCGTACAGACCTCCCCCCTCGGCCGCACCCCCGCGGCCACGCTCGGACTGCTCGCCTCCATCGCCCTCGTCGCCACCCTGTACTGCCTGTGCGCGGCCGCCACCCGCCTCGTCAGCGGCCCGCACCCCGGCCCGCTCACCGCCTTCGCGCACTCACTCGTGCCGATCGCGCTCGGCTATCTCATCGCCCACTACTTCTCCCTCCTGGTAGTCGAAGGACCACGCACAGTAAGCATGGCACTGGGCACTGACAACGCCCCCGAACCCGCCCCACCACTGGGTCCCGGCGCCCTCGCCACCCTCCAGGTCCTCGCCGTCGTCACCGGCCACGTGCTCGGCGTCGTCGCCGCCCACGACCGCTCCGTACGCCTTTTCCCGCCCGCGAAGGCGGTGGCCGGCCAACTGCCACTGCTGGCGCTGATGATCACGTATACGGTCGGGGGCCTCAGCCTCCTGCTGAACTGAGGCCCCTGCCGACCCCGGAAGCGAGGAGCGGCATGATGGACCCCGTGCCTCCCGCCCACTCACTGCGCCGTACGCCCGTCCAGCAGCGCAGCGCCGACCGGCTCGCCCGGATCCTCGACGCCTGTGCCGAGCTGCTGGACGAGACCGGGTACGAGAACCTCAGCACCCGCGCCGTCGCCCTGCGCGCCGGAGTGCCGATCGGCTCCGTCTACCGCTTCTTCGGCAACAAGCGGGCCATGGCGATCGCCCTCGCCCACCGCAACCTGGACCGCTACGCCGACGGCATCGCGGACCGGCTCGCCGGCCTCCCCGCCACCGACTGGCGGCCCGTCGTGGACGCCGTACTGGACGAGTACCTGGCGATGAAGCGCAGCGTCCCCGGATTCGCGCTCGTCGACTTCGGCGTCCCCGCGCCGCCTGCCGAGGGTCCGGAGGCCGACCCCAACCACCAGGTCGCCGCCCGCCTGACCGAACTGCTCTCCACGCACCTCGGCCTGGCCCCGGACGCCGTACTGGAGCGGGCGGTCCTCGTCGCCGTCGAGGCCACCGACGCCCTCATCCAACTGGCCTTCCGGACCGACCCGGCCGGTGATCCCGACATCGTCGCCGAGACCCGCGCGATGATGCAGGCGTACCTCGCCCGCGTACTGGACTGACCCCCGCGCCCTCCGCTTCCCCGACCCCCGGGGCCCCGGCCCCGGCTCCGGCGTGCGTTCCACGGCCCGGACTCGGTCCCGCAGGCCCCTCCCCTCCCTCCCTACCGGTCGGTATGCTCGGTGTTCCCCGCGTGCCCGTGCCGTTGCCTGCCGCCCATGGAGGGCCCATGCCCCGCACCGCCCTGCGCATCTGCCCCCTCTGCGAAGCCACCTGCGGCCTCACGCTGACCATCGAAGGCACCGCGGTCACCGGCGCCCGCGGTGACCGCGACGACGTGTTCAGCAAGGGCTTCATCTGCCCCAAGGGCGCCGCCTTCGGACAGCTCGACGCCGACCCCGACCGCCTCCGCACCCCACTCGTCCGGCGTGACGGACGACTGCGGGAGGCCACCTGGGAGGAGGCCTACGACGCCATCGCCGCCGCCGTCCCCGCACTCGTGCGGGAGTACGGCGCCCAGTCGGTCGGCGTGGTCCTCGGCAACCCGAACGTCCACACCATGGCCGGCGCCCTCTACCCGCCGCTGCTCCTCAAGGCCCTGGGCACCCGCAACCTGTTCACCGCCAGCACGCTCGACCAGATGCCCAAGCACGTCTCCAGCGGGCTGCTCTTCGGTGACCCCTTCGCCATCCCGGTCCCCGACCTCGACAGGACCGACTTCCTGCTGCTCCTGGGCGCCAACCCCGTCGAGTCCAACGGCTCCTTGTGCACCGCCCCCGACTTCCCCGGCAAGCTCAAGGCGCTGCGCGCCCGCGGCGGCACCCTGGTCGTCGTCGACCCGCGCCGCACCCGGACCGCCGCGCTCGCCGACCGTCACCTCCCGCCGCGCCCCGGCAGCGACGCCCTGCTGCTCGCCGCCCTCGCGCACACCCTGCTCGCCGAGAAGCTCGCCGCCCCCGGCGCGCTCGAAGAACGGATCGAGGGACTCGGGGAACTCGAGGCCGCCCTCGGGAGTTTCACTCCTGAGGCCGTCGCCCCCGCCTGCGACCTCCCGGCCGACGAGATCCGCACCCTCGCCCGCGAGCTCGCGGCCGCGCCGACCGCCGCCGTCTACGGGCGGATCGGCAGCTGCACCGTCGAGTACGGCACGCCGGCCAGCTGGCTGGTCGACGTGCTGAACATCCTCACCGGCAACCTCGACAGGCCGGGCGGAGCCCTCTTCCCGCTCCCGGCCGCCGGCCCGCGGCCCCGCCCCGCCGGGCCCGGCAAGGGGTTCGCCATCGGCCGCTGGCACAGCCGGGTCAGCGGTCACCCCGAGGTCAAGAGCGAACTGCCCACCGCCGCCCTGGCCGAGGAGATCGACACCCCGGGGGAGGGGCGGATCCGCGCCCTCATCGCCATCGCCTCGAACCCGGTCCTGTCCGCACCCGACGGAGACCGGCTCGACCGGGCCCTGGCCGGCCTCGACTTCATGGTCTCGGTCGACCCGTACCTGAACGAGACCTCACGCCATGCCCACGTCGTCCTGCCACCGCCGCCGCCCTCGCAGAGCGCCCACCACGACTTCGCCTTCAACGGCTTCGCCGTCCGCAATCAGGTCCGCTACACCCGCGCCGCCGTCCCGCTCGAAGCCGGCCGCCTCGACGAGTGCGAGATCCACGCGCGCCTCGTCCTGGCCGTCTCCGGCATGCACGGATCGGCCGGACCGGAGGCCGTCGACGAACTGGCCGTCCAGGGCACCCTGGCCAAGGAGACCGCCGACCCGGGCTCGCCCCTGCACGGGGAGGACCCGGCACGCCTCGCCGGCCTCCTGACGGGCGAGAACGGCCCCGAGCGCCGGCTCGACCTCATGCTCCGACTCGGACCGTACGGGGACCGGTTCGGCGCGGCGGACGAGGGAGAGCTCAACCTGGAGCGGCTGCTCGCGCACCCGCACGGCATCGACCTGGGCCCGCTGCGGCCCCGGCTCCCGGGCGTGCTGAGGACCCGCAGCGGCAGGATCGAGCTGCTCCCGGACCCGATCGCGGCCGAGCTCCCCAAGCTGCGCGCGGCGCTCGCCGACCGCCCCGCCGCCCTGGTGCTCGTGGGCCGCCGCCATCTGCGGTCCAACAACAGCTGGTTGCACAACGTCCCGGCCCTCACCGGAGGTTCCAACCGCTGCACCCTCCAGATCCACCCGCAGGACGCCGACCGGCTGGGCCTCACCGACGGCGGCCGGGCCAGGATCAGCGCCGAAGGCGGAAGCCTGGAGGTGCCGGTGGAGGTCACCGACGCCGTCCGCACCGGTGTGGTGAGCCTTCCGCACGGCTGGGGCCACGACCGCGCGGGCGCCCGCCTCGCGGTGGCTGCCGCGGCGCCCGGCGTCAACGTCAACCAGCTGCTCAACGGCACCCGACTCGACAGGCTGTCCGGCACGGCCGTGCTCAACGGCTTCCCCGTCGAGCTCACACCCCTGCCCTGAGCTGGGGTTTTGCTCGTATTGCTCACGCGTGGACGTCTTGTTGGCCCCAGGAGGCGGCACCTACCTTCCCCCCATGCTGACCTTCCTCGGCTTCGCCATGATCGCGACCTTCCTGGTGCTGATCATGATGAAGAAAATGTCGCCCATCGCGGCCCTCGTCCTCATCCCCGCACTCTTCTGCGTGTTCGCAGGCAAGGGCGCGCACCTCGGCGACTACGTCATCGACGGCGTCGGCAAGCTCGCGCCGACCGCCGCCATGCTGATGTTCGCCATCGTCTACTTCGGCGTGATGATCGACGTCGGCCTCTTCGACCCGGTCGTGCGCGGCATCCTGCGCTTCTGCAAGGCGGACCCGATGCGGGTGGTGGTCGGTACGGCCGTCCTCGCCGCGATCGTCTCGCTCGACGGCGACGGATCGACCACCTTCATGATCACCGTCTCGGCCATGTACCCGCTGTACAAGCGGCTCGGTCTGAGTCTGGTGGTCATGACGGGCGTTGCGGCGACGGCCAACGGCGTCATGAACACCCTGCCCTGGGGCGGCCCCACGGCCCGCGCCGCCACCGCCCTCAAGCTCGACGCCGCCGACATCTTCGTCCCGATGATCCCGGCCCTCGCGGTGGGCCTGCTCTTCGTGTTCGTCCTGGCGTACGTCCTCGGCGTGAAGGAGCGCCGCCGGGTCGGCCTCCTCGTCCTCCCCGGCGGGGCGACCGAGTCGGAGTCGGAGGCACAGCGGGAGTCGGGGCAGGAGTCCGCGGCCCTCGTCGCGGCCGGCTCCGGCCTCAGCACCACCGGTGGCGCCCCGGCCGCCACCCTCGCCCCCGCCCCTGGCTCGGGCCCGGAGTCCGGCGCCGGTCCCGCTTCCGGTCCCGGTGCCGAGTCCGCGGAGGCCCCCGGGTCCGCCGCCCCCGGCGACCACGGCAGCGCCGGCGCCGACGGCGGCTTCCAGGGCCTCGATCCGCAGCGCCCCACCCTGCGCCCGCGCCTCTATTGGTTCAACGCCGCTCTCACCGTCGCGCTCCTCACCGCGATGATCACGGAGCTGCTGCCCATCCCGGTGCTGTTCCTCCTCGGCGCCGCCCTCGCGCTCACGGTCAACTTCCCGCACATGCCCGACCAGAAGGCCCGGATCGCCGCCCACGCCGACAACGTCCTCAACGTCGCCGGAATGGTCTTCGCCGCCGCCGTCTTCACCGGGGTCCTCACCGGCACCGGCATGGTCAAGCACATGGCCGACTGGCTCGTCGGCGCCATCCCCGAGGGCATGGGCCCGCACATGGCGCTGGTCACCGGGCTGCTCAGCCTGCCGCTCACCTACTTCATGTCCAACGACGGCTTCTACTTCGGGGTCCTGCCCGTCCTCGCCGAGGCCGGCGCCGCCCACGGGGTCTCCCCGCTGGAGATCGCCCGCGCCTCCCTCGTCGGCCAGGCGCTGCACATGTCCAGCCCGCTGGTGCCGGCCGTCTACGTGCTCGTCGGCATGGCCAAGGTCGAGTTCGGCGACCACACCCGGTTCACCGTGAAATGGGCGGCTCTGACCTCTCTCGTCGTCCTCGCGGCAGGGATGCTTTTCGGCATCATCTGACCCCGGGCACCCTGGCCGATAAAAACTACCGCCGCTAGTTTGTAGGGTGTCGGGGAGGTCGGACCCACGCGCAGACGCGTACGCACTCGGGAGGAACGCCATGAAGGCCCAGGACGGGATGTACATCGACGGCGCGTGGCGGCCCGCCGTCGGAGCCGACCGCATCGAGGTCGTCAACCCGGCCGACGGCGAGGTCATCGCCGAGGTCCCGGCCGGCACCGCCGAGGACGTGGACGCGGCCGTACGCGCGGCCCGTGCGGCCCTGCCCGGCTGGGCGGCCACGCCTGCGGCCGAGCGCGCGGCCCTGATCGGAGCGCTCCGCGACGCACTGCAGGCCCGCAAGGGCGAGCTGACCGAGACCGTCACCGCAGAACTGGGCGCCCCGCTCCCCTTCGCGAAGGCGGTCCACGTCGGAGGGTCGATCGCCGTCACCGCCTCCTTCGCCGAGATGGCCGCCTCGTACGCCTTCGAGGAGCGCCTCGGGAACTCCACCGTCCTGCTGGAGCCGGTCGGTGTGGTGGGCGCCATCACGCCCTGGAACTATCCGCTGTACCAAGTCGTTGCAAAAGTGGCGCCCGCTCTCGCCGCCGGCTGCACCCTCGTCCTCAAGCCGGCCGAGGACACCCCGCTGACCGCACAGCTCTTCGCCCAGGCCGTGCACGACGCGGGGATCCCGGCCGGAGTCTTCAACCTGGTGACCGGTACCGGTCCGGTCGCCGGGCAGGCGCTGGCCGCGCACGAGGGGGTCGACTTCGTCTCCTTCACCGGCTCCACCGCCGTGGGCAGGAAGATCGGCGCCACGGCCGGCGCCGCCGTCAAGCGCGTCGCCCTCGAACTCGGCGGCAAATCGGCCAATGTCATCCTGCCCGGGGCCGACCTCGCCAAGGCCGTCGCGGCAGGCGTCGGCCACGTCATGAACAACTCCGGCCAGAGCTGCAACGCGCTCACCCGGATGCTCGTCCACCGCGACCAGTACGAGGAGGCGGTCTCGCTCGCGGCCGCCGCCGTCGCCGAATACCCCACCGGCGACCCCCGCGAGGCCGGCACCCGCATCGGCCCCGTCGTCAACGCGAAGCAGCACGAACGCGTCCGCGGCTTCATCGCCAAGGGCGTGGAGGAAGGCGCGCGCCTCGTCGCGGGCGGGCTCGACGCGCCTCAGGAGCAGGGCTACTTCGTGACCCCCACCGTGTTCGCCGACGTCACCCCCGACATGACCATCGCCCAGGAGGAGATCTTCGGCCCCGTGCTGTCGATCCTCGCCTACGAGGACGAGGAGGAGGCCCTGCGCATCGCCAACGGCACCGTCTACGGCCTCGGCGGCGCCGTCTGGGCCGCGGACGAGGAGACGGCCGCGGCCTTCGCCCGGCGCATGGACACCGGCCAGGTGGACATCAACGGCGGCCGTTACAACATCCTCGCGCCCTTCGGCGGCTACAAGCAGTCGGGCGTCGGCCGCGAGCTGGGCCCCCACGGCCTGGCGGAGTACCTCCAGACCAAGTCCCTGCAGTTCTGATCCCGCGACACCGCAGCGCTCCCCGCCCCTCCACCCTCCCCAGCACCGGAAAGACGAGACGACGACCATGGTCCGCGCCGCCATCCTGCCCGCCGTCGGAGCCCCGCTGGAGATACGGGAGATCGTGCTGCCCGATCCCGGTCCCGGGCAGGTCCGCGTACGGCTCGCCGCAGCCGGGGTCTGCCACTCCGACCTCTCCCTCACCAACGGCACCATGCGGGTGCCCGTGCCCGCCGTCCTCGGCCACGAGGGCGCGGGCACGGTCCTCGCCGTCGGCGAGGGCGTCACGCACGTCGCGCCCGGCGACGGCGTGGTGCTCAACTGGGCCCCGTCCTGCGGGAAGTGCCACCACTGCACCATCGGTGAGGTGTGGCTCTGCGCCAAGGCGCTCAGCGGGGTCGGCGCGGTCTACGCGCACGACGCGCAGGGCACCGAGCTGCACCCCGGGCTGAACGTGGCCGCCTTCGCCGAGGAGACCGTCGTGGCGGCCGACTGCGTGCTGCCCGCGCCCGCCGGGATCCCGCTGGCCGAGGCCGCCCTGCTCGGCTGCGCCGTCCTCACCGGCTACGGGGCCGTCCACCACAGTGCCCAGGTCCGGCCGGGCGAGTCGGTGGCCGTCTTCGGCGTCGGCGGGGTCGGCCTGGCCGCCCTCCAGGCCGCCCGGATCGCGCAGGCGGGCCCGGTCATCGCCGTCGACGTGTCCCCGGCCAAGGAGGAACTGGCCCGCGCGGCCGGGGCCACGGAGTTCGTCCTCGCCTCCGACACGACCGCCCAGCAGATCCGCGCGCTCACCGGCGGGCAGGGCGCGGACGTCGCCGTCGAGTGCGTCGGCCGGGCCGACACCATCCGCGGAGCCTGGGAGTCCACCCGCCGCGGCGGCCGCACCACGGTCGTCGGCATCGGCGGCAAGGACCAGCAGGTCACCTTCCACGCCCTGGAGATCTTCCACTTCGCCCGCACCCTCACGGGCTGCGTCTACGGCAACAGCGACCCCGCCCGCGACCTGCCGGTGATCGCCGAACACGTCCGCGCCGGCCGCCTCGACCTCGGCGCCCTGGTCACCGACCGCATCACCCTCGACGACATCCCGGCCGCCTTCGACGCCATGCTGGCGGGCAAGGGCGCCCGCTCCCTGGTCATCTTCTAGCGGTACCGGCCCCGGGCCCCGTCCGGTCCCTCCCCGCGCCCGCGCGGCCGTGATCAAGGGGGGCCCGGGTGTCATGCGGTTTCCTGCACCGCCTCGTACTGGAGGGCCAGGCCGTCCAGCAGGGCCGCGAGGCCCGTCTCGAAGGCGCCCTCGTCCACCTCGCGCTGCCGCTCGGCCAGCAGGTGGGCCTGGCCCAGGTGGGGGTAGTCGGCCGGGTCGTACGCGGCGCGGTCGTCCACGAAACCCCGGGCGAAGGAGCCCACGGCCGAGCCCAGGATGAAGTACCGCATCAGCGCGCCGATCCGGGTCGCCTGCGCCGGCGGCCAGCCGGCCGCCGTCATCGCGCCGAACACCGCGTCCGCCAGCCGCAGTCCGGCCGGGCGGCGCCCCGGCCCGCGGGCCAGCACCGGCACGATGTTCGGATGGTCCGCCAGGGCGTCGCGGTACGAGTGCGCCCACGCGTGCAGGGCGGCCCGCCAGTCCAGGCCGCCGTCGAACATCGACAAGTCGACCCGTGCGCTCACCGCGTCCGCCACCGCGTCCAGGATCTCGTCCTTGGTGCGGAAGTGGTTGTAGAGCGAGGGTCCGCTGACGCCGAGCGCCGCCGCCAGTCGCCGTGTCGACACCGCCTCCAGCCCCTCGGCGTCCACCAGCGCGCCGGCCGCCTCGACGATGAGGTCGCGGCTGAGGAGGGGCTTGCGCGGTCTGGCCATGCGCCACATAGTAGGGCCCGGCCGCCATAAACTACCGGTGCTAGTTAAAGCCCCGGACGACACGCCCGGAGGTGCCCGGTGAACCTGGAGCTGAGCGAGGAGCAGAGCGCCGTACGCCGGCTCGCCCGCGAGTTCACCGAGCGCGAGGTCGTCCCGTACGCCGCCGCGTGGGACCGCGCCGAGAGCGTCGACCGGTCCATCGTCAAGAAGCTCGGCGACCTCGGCTTCCTCGGCCTGACCGTCCCCGAGGAGTACGGCGGCTCCGGCGGCGACCACCTCGCCTACGTCCTCGTCACCGAGGAGCTCGGACGCGGCGACTCCGCCGTGCGCGGGATCGTCTCCGTCTCCCTCGGCCTGGTCGCCAAGACGATCGCGGCGTGGGGGACCGAGGAGCAGAAGCACGCCTGGCTGCCCCGCCTCTGCTCCGGCGAGGCGCTCGGCTGCTTCGGCCTGACCGAGCCCGGCACCGGCTCCGACGCGGGCGCCCTCACCACCCGCGCCGTGCGCGAGGGGGACGCGTACGTCATGAGCGGCAGCAAGATGTTCATCACCAACGGCACCTGGGCCGATGTGGTGCTGCTCTTCGCCCGCACCGGCGACGAGCCCGGCCACCGCGGGATATCCGCCTTCCTCGTCCCCACCGACACGCCGGGCCTGACCCGCCGCGAGATCCACGGCAAGCTGGGCCTGCGCGGCCAGGCCACCGCCGAGCTCGCCCTCGACGGCGTCCGCGTCCCCGCCTCCGCGCTGCTCGGCCCCGGGGGCAAGGGCTTCTCGGTCGCCATGTCCGCCCTCGCCAAGGGCCGGATGTCGGTCGCCGCCGGCTGCGTCGGCATCGCGCAGGCGGCCCTGGACGCGGCCGTCTCGTACGCCGCCCAGCGCGAGCAGTTCGGCAAGCCGATCGCCCACCACCAGCTGGTGCAGGAGCTGATCGCCGACATCTCCGTCGACGTGGACGCGGCCCGGCTGCTGACCTGGCGGGTCGCCGACCTCATCGACCGCGGCCAGCCCTTCGCCACCGAGTCCTCCACCGCCAAGCTCTTCGCCTCCGAGGCCGCCGTGCGCGCCGCGAGCAACGCCCTCCAGGTGCACGGAGGCTACGGCTACATCGACGAGTACCCGGCCGGCAAACTGCTGCGCGACGCCCGCGTCATGACCCTGTACGAGGGCACCAGCCAGATCCAGAAACTGCTCATCGGCCGTGCCCGCACCGGGGTTTCCGCCTTCTGAGCCCCGGCCGGCCGAGCCGGATGAGTACCCGTATGAGTACGTGTGCGGATGTGTCCGACACCGCCGCGCCCGATGCTCGACCCATGAACGAGACACCGGTCAAGCAGCAGAGCACGGGGGCGTACTACGGCCAGGCCGTCGCCTCCTTCGGCATCGCCATCGGCGCCGTGTCCGTGGGGATCTACAACCTGGAGGCGAACGGCTGGGTCCGTGCCTTCCTCGGCATCGCGGTCCTCTACCTGACCACCTCGGCCTTCACCCTCGCCAAGGTGATCCGTGACCGCCAGGAGGTCACGCAGATCGTCAGCAGGGTGGATCAGGCCAGGATGGAGAAGATCATGGCCGAGTACGACCCCTTCTCGCCTAAGTAGTCGGCCCGTCCGCACTAAGCGCTTGCTCACCCTCCGGTAGGGTGTTCACTTCCACTCGGTGAAGACACGGTGAAGAGGTGAGCGGGCGATGGACAGCGCGGAGGAGACGGTCGAGCGTGACCGGCCGTGGTCCGAGGTCACGCCCGACGCCGCCCGGCGGCTGCTCGTCGCCGCCGTCGAGGCCTTCGCCGAGCGCGGGTACCACGCCACCACCACGCGTGACATCGCGGGCCGGGCCGGCATGAGTCCGGCCGCGCTCTACATCCACTACAAGACCAAGGAAGAGCTGCTCCACCGGATCAGCCGGATCGGCCACGACAAGGCGCTGGAGATCCTGACCACCGCGGCCGAGGGGCCCGGCTGCGCCGCCGAGCGGCTCGACGCCGCCGTGCGGTCCTTCGTGCGCTGGCACGCGGCGCACCACACGACCGCGCGCGTGGTCCAGTACGAGCTCGACGCCCTCGCTACGGAGCACCGCTCCGAGATCGTGGCACTGCGCCGGCAGAGCGACGCCGCCGTCCGCCGGATCCTCGCCGACGGGGTCGCGGCGGGGGAGTTCGACGTGCCCGACGTACCGGGCACCACCCTCGCGGTGCTCTCGCTGTGCATCGACGTGGCCCGCTGGTTCAACGCGGCCGGACAGCGCACGCCCGACGAGGTCGGCGGGCTCTACGCCGACCTCGTGCTCCGCATGGTGGCCGCGCGGCCGCGCCCCCGGAAGCAGCCCGCCTGAGGCAGCCCGCCTGAGCGGTCCGCGTGAAGCGGTCCGCGTGAAGCGGTCCGCGTGAAGCAGTCCGCCTGAGACGGCTGCCCGAAGCGGTCCGCCGGGGGCGGTCCGTCCGTCAGAAGTAGTACCGGGACACCGACTCGGCCACGCACACCGGCTTGTCGCCGCCCTCGCGTTCGACCGTCACCGTGGCCGTGACCTGCACGCCCCCGGCCGCCTCCGTGACCTCCGTGATCGCGGCCGTGGCGCGCAGCCGCGAGCCGACCGGCACCGGCGCGGGGAAACGGACCTTGTTCGTCCCGTAGTTGAGACCCATCTTCATGCCCTCGACCCGCATGATCTGCGGCACCAGGGCGGGCAGCAGGGACAGCGTCAGATAGCCGTGCGCGATGGTGGAACCGAAGGGTCCGCCCGCGGCCCGCTCCGGGTCCACGTGGATCCACTGGTGATCGCCCGTGGCGTCCGCGAAGAGGTCGATCCGCTTCTGGTCCACCTCCAGCCACTCGCTGGGGCCGAGTGGCGCGCCGATCCCGGCGCGCAGTTCCTCGGCGGACGTGAAGACCCTCGGCTCGGACATGCCTGTTCCTGCCTCTCACGGACGAATAAGCGCTTGCTCAGCATGCTGGGACCGCATGTGTATGTCAACGGACCTCCGACTACCCTCGGCCGGGTGCCGCAGATTCCCGAGAAAGTCCACGAGCTCACCGTCGGCCAGCTGTCCGCCCGTAGCGGCGCGGCCGTCTCCGCACTCCACTTCTACGAGGCCAAGGGCCTGATCAGCAGCCGCCGCACTGCCGGCAACCAGCGCCGATACACCCGTGACGCGCTGCGCCGCGTCGCCTTCGTGCGCGCCGCCCAGCGCGTCGGCATCCCGCTGGCCAGCATCCGCGACGCCCTGGCCCGGCTCCCCGAGGAACGCACGCCCACCCGCGAGGACTGGGCCCGCCTCTCCGAGGCCTGGCGCACCGAGCTCGACGAGCGGATCATGCGGCTCGGACGGCTGCGCGACCACCTCACGGACTGCATCGGCTGCGGCTGTCTCTCGATGAAGACCTGCGCCCTGTCCAACCCCGACGACGTCTTCGGCGAGCGCCTCACCGGCTCGCGGCTGTAACCCCCGGGGCGGCCGCGCCCCGCCGTATCAGTTCCCGGGCCGCCGCCACCAGTTCGGCGGTCGACCGCGCCGGCCGCCCGTCCGGCAGGTGCAGTACGTCGCCCACGCCGGTGCGCGCACCCGTTCCGCAGCGCGCGGCCAGCCGCAGCACCGGCCAGGCGGCCGCCTCCCGCCCGTACACCAGGACCGCCACCGGAGGCAGCCCGCGCAGCCCCGCCACCAGCGCCGGATCGGCCTCCGCGAGCTCGACCGCGAGCCGGACCCGCCCGGGCTCGCGCACCGGCCAGGCCAGGAACCGTGCCATCGGCTCCGGGCCGGCCGGTCCGCCCACCGGCACCACCGCGTCCACCGACACCCCGCGCGCCAGCAGCGCCCGCCCCAGCTCCCCGGCCCCCGGCTCCCCGAAGTGCACCACCGCCCGGTCCGGCAGCACCGTCCACGACCGCACCCGCTCCAGCCGCCCCGCCGGATCGCGCTCGGCCCCGATGGCCGCCGGCACCGACAGCGGTACGTGGACCCCCGCGCCCCGCATCGCCGCCAGCACCGGTCCCACCACCCGCGGCGAGAGGCTCTCCCGCCCGCACGGCGTCCGCGGGTGCACCAGCACCTCACCGGCGCCCGCGGCCACCGCCGCCAGCGCCGACTCCGTCAGATCCGCCGGCGACATCGGCACGGCCGGGCCGTCGGCGGCGCTCCGGGCGCCGTTCACCGACGCCAGCAGCACGGTCCTCACGCCGCTCCCGCCGCGGGCGTCTCCGCCAGCGCCGGTCTCGGCACCACGATCCCGCAGCCCGCGCACACCGGCCCGTCCCAGGCCCAGGCGCCCTCCCACGGCCCCATCGCCGTCACCGCCGGCCACCGCAGCTCGGTGTCCCCGCAGACCGGGCACCCCGTCCCGGGCTCCGACTCCAGCGCCCGGACCAGCCGGCGCAGCACCTCGCCCAGCGCCCCCTCCGGCCGCACGCCCGGATCCGCGCACCGCACCACCGCGTCCCCGCTCCCGCCCCACGCCCACTCCGGCCGGCGCAGCCCGTCGTGCTTCTCCCGGCGGCGCCGCTCCGCGAACTGGCGCTCGTACGCCAGCCAGACCGCCCGCGCGTCCTCCAGCTCCTCCAGCGCGGCGACCAGCCGCAGCGGATCCGCCCCCCGGTCCTCGGGGGCGATCCCGTGCCGGTCGCACAGGTGCCACCACGTGGCCCGGTGCCCGTAGGGCGCGAACCGCTCCAGGCAACGGCGCAGCGAGTGGCGCCGCAAGGCCCGGTCATTGCGCGCGTCGCGCACCTGGTAGGCCAGACTCCGGAATCCCGCCATCACACCATCACCTCCGCCGATGTGCCCAACATGCCCTGCCGGGGCCGGGCGCATGCGGGGGCGGTCGAGGCGTGCGGGTGGCACATGGCCGGAAGTCAGCGCCCCATGCGCCCCGCGGCCACCACCACCCGGGCCAGTTCCTCGTGGCAGATGTCGCTGTGCGCCCCCGAGGGAGCACCGCCGCGGCGGACCACCGAGCCCGCGTCCACACTGACGCAACCGGCCGTCGGCACCCCCTCGCGCAGGGCGGTGGCGAGGCTCAGCCGCGGCGCGCCCGGCACCGCCTGCACCCCGTCGTGCCCGAGGGCGCCCCACCGCTCGTCGAAGCCGAGCACTCCGGCCGAATCCCCTGCCATCCGGGAGGCCAGCGGGTAGAACAGCCCGAGGGCCGAGTCGTGCGGGGAGTGGCAGGCCACGACCGGCCCGTCGACCCTGCGCTGGAGGCCGCGCAGGGCGCCGCCGTTGTTCCGGTCGTGCGGCAGCCGGTCGGCGAACGCGTAGTGGGAGAACGCCCCCTGGAGCAGGGTGACCGACTTCACGTACCGGGCGCCGTCCGGCACCGCGCGCAGCGCGAAGGACACGACCCGCGCGCCGAAGCTGTGTCCGATCAAGTGGAAGCGCAGGGCCGGGCGCTCGGCGGCCAGCTGGGCCAGCACCGGGCCGAGGCCGCGGTCGCCGACCACACCCGCCCGCTTTTTCATCTTGTAGTACGTCGCCTGCCGCAGCAGCTCCTTGGCGCCGCCCCACAGACCGCGCAGGGCGCCGTCGACCGCGAAGGCCTGACCGCCGACCGCCGACGCCGGCCCGTCGGCCCCGAGGACCAGCCCACCGGCCCCGGGGCCCGGTCCGCCGGACGCCGAAGCGGGCCCCTCGGCGCCGCCGGCCGCCGCGCCCGCCGCGACCAGGGCCACGGAGAGGGCCCGGCACACCTCCAGCACGTCGTCCGTGAAAAGGGCCGGAACCGCCACAGCCGCCACCGTGGGCGCCGCGTCCACCCCCGCCAGCTCCCGTACGAGCGCGCCGAACTCGATGAACGCGGCCGGCGACTCCGGCCGTTCCTCCAGCAGCTCCGCCACCCGGTCCAGCTCCGCCTGCCGTCCCGGCCAGAACTGCGCGAGCGCCCGCCGGGTGAGGGGGTCCAACGCCGTGCCGAAGCCGGGTTCCCCGAGGGTGCCGGGTGCGTCGAAGTCGGGGATCGGCTCGTCGGAGAACCGCATCGAGGGCCATACGACGCCTACGTACCCCAGCCGTACCCCCGACCCCACCAGCGCCGGGAAGGGGGCGAAGAAGCGGTCGTAGAGCCGGGTCGCGGTGGACCGGTCGCTGTTCCAGCCGTGCGCGAAGACCAGTACGTCCGTGGCCTCCATGCGGGCCACCGTGCCCTGAGTGGCCCGGTCCACGTCCCCCTCGGAGTCGAAGGTCAGCTCCGCGTACGGCCCCACGCCGATCCCGGCCGTGAGCCCGGGCCCGTTCCTCGCCGTGAGTCCGGCCGCCGTCCCGGGCGCCGTGATCCCGAGCCCGGCCGTCCCGTGCATGGTCGCCCCGTGCCCGGTCGTCGCCTGCCCGGTCGTGCCGAACCCGCCGCCGATGTCCGCCATGACGTCCCCCTCCATGCCGTGCCTCCGGTGCTGTCAGCATCCTGCTGACGCGCCCGCCCGGCCAGCCCCCCGACGCGGTCGGCTCACTCGTAGAGGAGGTACTCCCCGCGCGCCGCCGAGAACCGCGCCAGCCCCGCCGCCCAGTCGCCCACGACCTCCTCCACCCCGGCCCCCGCGTCCACCATCGTCCGCACCCGGTCCGAGCCGGTCAGCCGGTCGATCCAGTGGTCCGTCCGCCAGCCGAAGCCGCTCCACGCCCGCCGCGCGGTGACCAGCAACCCGATTCCCGCCCGTACCGGGTCGAAGGCCTCCCGGTCGTGGACGATCAGCCGGACCCCGCCGCACACCTTCCCCACGTGCTTCGAGAAGGTCGGCGTGAAGTACGCCTCCCGGAACCACACCCCGGGCAGGCCCAGCGCGTTCGCCGCCTCCGCCCACCGACGGTCGATCCCCTCCGCCCCCACCACCTCGAAGGGCGTGGTCGTGCCGCGCCCCTCGGAGAGGTTCGTCCCCTCGAACAGGCAGGTGCCGGCGTACGCGAGGGCCGTGTCCGGGGTCGGCATGTTCGGGCTCGGCGGCACCCAGGGCAGCCCGGTCTCCCCGAAGAACGACTGCCGCCGCCACCCGGACATCGCCACCGTCCGCAGCCGCACCGGACGGTCGGACAGGAACTCGCCGTTGAAGAGCAGGGCCAGTTCGGCCGCCGTCATCCCGTGCGCGAGCGCGATCGGCTCCCGGCCCACGAAGCTCGCGTACGGCCGCTCCAGCACGGGCCCCGCCGCACGGCGGCCGCCCACCGGATTCGGCCGGTCCAGCACCACCACCGCCTTGCCGGCGAGCGCGGCCGCGCGCATGCAGTCGTAGAGGGTCCAGATGTAGGTGTAGAAGCGCGCCCCCACGTCCTGGATGTCGAAGACGACGGTGTCGACCCCGGCCGCCGTGAACACGTCCGCGAGCCGCTGCCCGCTCTTGTCGTACGTGTCGTACACCGGCAGCCCGGTCGCCGGATCACGGGAGGCCCCCTCGGAGTCGCCGGCCTGCGCCGTGCCGCGGAACCCGTGCTCGGGCCCGAACACCGCGACCAGGTCCACGCGTTCGTCCGCGTGCAGGACGTCGACCAGGTGGCGGGCGTCGGCGGTGATCCCGGTGGGGTTGGTGACCACCCCGACCTTCTGCCCGGCCAGGAGGGCGTACCCGTCCGCGGCGAGCCGCTCGAAGCCGGTACGCACCCGGTCCGCCGACGCCCCCGCGGCAGCCCCCGCCGTTCCCACGGCCGCCACGGCTCCGACGGCCCCCACGGCCCCCGCCGTTCTCACCGATCCCAAGGCCCCCGCCAGTCCCAGCACCCCGCGTCGCGACAGCGTCATCCGGCCACGCTAGGGGTCCGACCCCTTCCACCCGCACATACCGACTGGTTAGTCTGCCGCCATCCGCATCGGATATCCGGCACTCGGCACTCGGCCGCCGGCCCCCGGCCCCCGGCCTCCGGCCGCACGAAAGGTGATCCCCGTGAACGCGTACCAGGACCAGCGAGTCGTCGTCACCGGCGCGGGCGGCGGCATCGGCGCCGCCCTCGCACACCGCTTCGCGGCCGAGGGCGCCACGGTCGTGGTCAACGACCTCGACCCGGCCAAGGCCGCCTCGGTGGCGGGCGCGATCGGGGCCCGGGCGATCGCCGTGCCGGGCGACGCCTCGGCGATCGTGGCCGAGGCCCGCGAGGCCCTCGGCGGGACGGTCGACGTCTACTGCGCCAACGCCGGACTCGCCTCGGGCGGCGACGCCTTCGCCGACGAGGCCGTCTGGGAAGCGGCCTGGGACACCAACGTCATGGCCCACGTGCGCGCCGCCCGACTGCTGCTGCCGGACTGGCTGGAGCGGGGCACCGGCCGCTTCGTGTCCACCGTCTCCGCCGCGGGACTGCTGACCATGATCGGAGCGGCCCCGTACAGTGTCACCAAGCACGGCGCGCTCGCCTTCGCCGAATGGCTCTCGCTGACCTACCGCCACCGCGGTGTCCAGGTCCACGCGATCTGCCCACAAGGGGTGCGCACCGACATGCTGACCGCCGCGGGCTCGGCGGGCGAATTGGTCCTGGCGCCGACCGCGATCGAGCCGGAAGCGGTCGCGGACGCACTGTTCGACGCCATGGAGAAGGGCCGGTTCTTGATCCTCCCGCACCCCGAGGTCGCCGACTTCTACGCAGCCCGCGCCACCGAGCCGGACCGCTGGCTGAGCGGCATGAACCACCTCCAGCAGAAATGGGAGACCCGGTGACCTCCTCGTACGCCGCCCGGCCGTGGCTGGGGCTGCTCGCCCCGGCCCAGCGGGAGCCCGTAGCGCCACCGCCCACCGTGCTGCACGCCTTCCGCGAGGCCGCCGCCCGGGCGCCGGAGCGCACCGCGCTCGCCTACTTCGACGGCCGGATCGGTTACGCCGAGGCCGACGCGCTCTCCGACTCCGTCGCCGGTCACCTCGCGGCGCGCGGCGTGCGCCGCGGGGACCGGGTCGCGGTCATGCTGCAGAACACCCCGCACTTCGTGCTGTCCGTCCTCGCCGCCTGGAAGGCCGGGGCCGTCGTCGTCCCGGTCAACCCGATGTACAAGGCCGGCGAGGTCCGGCACGTCCTGCGCGACTCGGGGGCCGCCGCGCTCGTCTGCGACGGCCGCGCGTGGACGGAGTACCTGGACGGGGCCGCGCGGGACACCGCCGTACGGACCGTCCTGACCGCCTCGGACCTGGACTTCCAGACGCGCGACGACCCCCGCGTCCTCGACCCCCGCGTCTTCGACCCGCGGCCCGGACCGGACGCGTCCGGTCCGCGGGCCCGGCCCGGCCTGCCGGCCCAGCGCGGACCGGCCGCCCCGGACGGGCCCGCCCCCGACGGGCCCGCCGCCGCCGTACCCGCCCCCTCGTCCGGAGCGGACACCGCCGACCTCCTCACCGTGGCCCGCGGCGGGCGCCCCGCGCCGGACGACCCGCGGCTCACCGCCGCCGACACCGCCCTCATCAGCTACACCTCCGGCACCAGCGGCACCCCCAAGGGCGCCATGAACCCCCACGGCGCGCTCACGTACAACGCCGTACGGCAGGTCACCTCCCACCCCCTCCCCGAGGGGGCCGGCTACTTCGCCCTCGCGCCCCTCTTCCACATCACCGGCATGGTCTGCGAGCTCGCCGCCTGCTTCGTCAACGCCGGCACCCTGGTCCTCGCCCACCGCTTCGAGGCGGGGACCGTCCTCGACGCCTTCCTCGAACACCGCCCCGCCTACACCGTCGGCCCGGCCACCGCCTTCATGGCCCTCGCCGCGCACCCCGCCGTCACCCCCGACCACTTCGCCTCGTTCCAGGTGATCTCCTCCGGCGGCGCCCCGCTCCCGCCCGCCCTCGTCGAACGCCTGCGCGCCGCCTTCGGCTTCTACCTCCGCAACGGCTACGGCCTGACCGAGTGCACCGCCCCCTGCGCCAGCGTGCCCGTCCACCTCGAGGCCCCCGTCGACCCGGCCTCCGGCACCCTCTCCGTGGGCCTGCCCGGCGCCGACACCGTCGTCCGCATCCTCGACGAGCAGGGCACCGAGGTCCCCTTCGGCGAGACCGGCGAGATAGCCGTCCGCGGCCCCCAGGTCGTGCCCGGCTACTGGGGGCTGCCCGCGGCGTCCGCGCAGGCCTTCCCCGGCGGAGAACTGCGCACCGGGGACGTCGGTTTCATGGACCCCGAGGGCTGGCTCTACGTCGTCGACCGCAAGAAGGACATGATCAACGCCTCCGGCTTCAAGGTCTGGCCGCGGGAGGTCGAGGACGTGCTCTACACCCACCCCGCCGTCCGCGAGGCCGCCGTGGTCGGCGTCCCCGACCCGTACCGCGGCGAGAGCGTCAAGGCCTACGTGAGCCTGCGCCCCGGGGCCTCGGCGGAGCCGGAGGAACTGTCCGCCTACTGCGCCGAGCGCATCGCCGCGTACAAATACCCGCGTCAGGTGGAGATCCTGCCTGTCCTTCCGAAGACGACCAGTGGCAAGATCCTGCGACGGGAACTGCGCGATCGCGGCTGAAAACAGTCGGACGGTCGTACAGCTGGTCGCAGTGACCAGGCAGGAATCAGGAAGGGAAGGTCAGCGCCATGGCGGTCAGGACCACCGAACCCGCAGGCACGCACGAGGCCCCGGTACCCCAGCGGCTGCTGGCCGTCGCCACCCGGCTCTTCGCCGAGCGCGGCTACGACCGCACCTCCGTCCAGGAGATCGTCGAGGCGGCCGGGGTCACCAAGGGCGCCCTCTACCACTACTTCGGGTCCAAGGACGACCTGCTGCACGAGGTGTACGCGCGGATGCTGCGCCTGCAGCAGCAGCGGCTCGACGCGGTGGCCGACTCCGACGCGCCCGTCGAGGAGCGGCTGCGGGCGGCCGCCGCCGACGTGGTCGTCACGACCATCGAGAACCTCGACGACGCGATGATCTTCTTCCGGTCGATGCACCAGCTCAGCCCCGAGAAGTTCAAGCAGGTCCGGGCGGAACGCCGGCGCTACCACGAGCGCTTCCGGGCCCTGGTCGAGGAGGGCCAGCGCACCGGGGTGTTCTCCAGCGCCACCCCCGCCGACCTCGTCGTCGACTACCACTTCGGCTCCGTGCACCACCTGTCCACCTGGTACCGGGCGGACGGCCCGCTCACCCCGCAGCAGGTCGCCGACCACCTCGCCGACCTGCTGCTGCGCGCGCTGCGTCCCTGACGGGTCACCGCTCCAGCGCGGGGTAGTCGGTGTAGCCCTCCGCCCCCCGGACGTACATCAGGAACTCCGGGCGGAGCTCGTTGAGCGGCGCGCCGGTGCGCAGCCGCTCCACGAAATCGGGGTTGGCGAGGAAGCCGCGGCCGAGGGCGACCAGATCGGCGCCCGCGGCCAGCAGCAGCTCGCCGCGCAGCCGGCCGCCGTCGGCCGCGACCTCCTCGTGGGTGAGCGCGGGGTTGGCGATCAGCGTGCCGGGCCAGGCCCGCCGGATCCCGGTGAAGGCGGGCTGGTCCGGGGCGGCGTGGACCTGGTGCAGATAGGCCGGTCCGACGTCCGCCAGCGCCTTGACCAGCGCCGGGTAGATCTCCTCGGTGTCGCCCTCCTCGACGCCGTTGACGTTCACTCCGGGTGAGATCCGTACGCCGACCCGCTCGGGGCCGATCGCCTCGGCGACGGCCCGCACCACCTCCACGGTGAACCGGATCCGCCCCTCCACCGACCCGCCCCACCCGTCGGTGCGCAGGTTGGTGTTCCGCGCGAGGAACTGGTGGAGCAGGTGGCCGTTGGCGGAGTGCACCTCCACGCCGGCGAAGCCCGCCTCGACGGCGTGGCGGGCGGCGTCCGCGAAGTCGGCGATGGTCGAGCGGATGTCCTCGGCCGTCATCTCCCGGGGCACGACGGCCTCCCGCAGCCCGCCGGGCGTGTGCAGCGGTTCGGGGAACCGCACCGCGGACGGGGCGAGCGGGACGTGCCCGCTGGTGTCGGGGTGGCCGACCCGGCCGCCGTGCTGGAGCTGGAGGAACATCCGCCCGCCGGCCGCGCGCACGGCCTCGGTGACCCGGCGCCACCCGGCGATCTGCGCCGGGCTGTGGATGCCGGGGATGTGCGGATAGGTCTGGCCGACGGCGTTCGGGGTGGTGCCCTCGGCGATGATCAGACCGGCCGAGGCGCGCTGCGCGTAGTACGTGGCCATGAGCTCTCCGGGGACCCCGTCGGCCCCGGCGCGGTTGCGCGTCAGCGGGGCCATCACCAGACGGCTGGGCAGCTCCAGGCCGCCGAGGCGGGCCGGTTCGAAGAGGCGGGATGCGGTGGGAGCCTGCTGTGTCTGCGTCATGCCGGTACCGTAGAACCTGACATTGATGTCAGAATCAAGACCGAGGTGGGCCATGCGGATCGGGGAACTGTCGGCGCGCACCGGCGTCGGCGAGCGTTCGCTGCGCTACTACGAGACCCAGGGCCTGCTCGTGTCCGACCGCACGCCCGGCGGCCACCGGGACTTCTCCGAGCGGGCCGTGGACCGGGTCATCCGCATCCAGGAGCTCTACGCGGCCGGCCTGAACAGCACGAAGATCGCGCGGATCCTGCCCTGCATGCGGGACGAGGACGGCGGCCCGTCCGTGCGCGCCACCCCACAGCTGGTGGCCGAACTGTCCGCCGAGCGGGAGCGGATCGACCAGCTGATCGGCGACCTCCTCCGCTCCCGCGAGGTCCTGGACGAGGTCATCGACGCGGCGGCGGGCCGCGCCGGCGCCTGACCCACGGCCCGGCCGCGGTTCAGGCGCAACGGCCGCACGCCCGGGCCCCTACATGTGGCGCTTCAGCTCCCGCCGCGCCAGCGACCGCTGGTGGACCTCGTCCGGACCGTCGGCCAGCCGCAGCGTCCGCGCGGCCGCCCACAGTTCGGCCAGCGGGAAGTCCTGGCTCACCCCGCCCGCGCCGTGCAGCTGCACCGCGTCGTCCAGGATCCGTACGACCGCCCGCGGGGTAGCGATCTTGATCGCCTGGATCTCGGTGTGCGCGCCCCGGTTCCCGACCGTGTCCATCAGCCAGGCAGTCTTCAGCACCAGCAGCCGCAACTGCTCCACCGTGACCCGGGCGTCGGCGATCCAGTTCTGTACGACGCCCTGGGCGGCCAGCGGCTTGCCGAAGGCGGTACGGTCCACCGCGCGCCGGCACATCAGCTCGATCGCCCGCTCCGCCATGCCGATCAACCGCATGCAGTGGTGGATGCGGCCCGGGCCGAGCCGGGCCTGGGCGATGGCGAAGCCGCTGCCCTCCTCGCCGATCAGGTTCGCCGCCGGGACCCGCGCCCCGTCGAAGACCACCTCGGCGTGGCCGCCGTGGTCGTGGTCCTCGTACCCGTAGACCGTCATGGCGCGCCGCACCTCGACCCCGGGGGTGTCGCGCGGGACCAGGATCATCGACTGCTGACGGCGCGGATCAGCGCCTTCCGGGTCGGTCTTGCCCATCACGATGAAGATCTTGCAGTCCGGGTTCATGGCCCCGGAGATGAACCACTTGCGCCCGGTGACCACGTACGCGTCGCCGTCGCGCTCGATCCGCGTCTCGACGTTCGTCGCGTCCGAGGAGGCCACCTCGGGCTCGGTCATCGCGAAGGCGGAGCGGATCTCCCCGGCCAGCAACGGCTCCAGCCACTGCTTCTTCTGCGCCTCGTCGCCGAACTGCGCGAGCAGCTCCATGTTCCCGGTGTCCGGGGCCGCGCAGTTCGTCGCCGTCGGCGCCAGGTGCGGGCTGCGGCCGGTGATCTCGGCGAGCGGGGCGTACTGGAGGTTGGTCAGCCCGGCGCCGTGGCCGCCGCCCGGGAGGCCGTGCTGGTCCTGGTCCACGAAGAAGAGGTTCCACAGGCCCTGGCGGCGCGCCTCGGCCTTCAGTTCACCGAAGACGGCCGGGGTGTCCCAGGGCGAGGCCAGCCGTGCGCGCTGCTCGGCGGCGACGGGCTCCGCCGGGTAGACGTACTCCTCCATGAACGCGAGCAGCCGCTCGCGGAGTTCCTCGGTCCGGGCGTCGAATGCGAAATCCATGGGTGCGTGCCTCAGCCTTCCTGGAGTTCCTGCAGGGTGGTCAGTCCGTGCTCGATGAAGACCGGCACCAGCTCGCCGATCTGGTCGAAGCCCGCACCGACGGTCTGCCCGAGCGTGTAGCGGTAGTGGATGCCTTCGAGGATCACCGCGAGCTTGAACCATGCGAAGGCCGTGTACCAGGCGATGCCGCCGGTGTCCCGGCCGGAGCGGGCGGCGTACCGCTCGACCAGCTCGGCGGGCGCCGGATGGCCCGGTGCGCCGCTCGTCGTACTGACCGGAGAGGCGGTCAGGCCCAGGTCGGAGCTGTACATCACGAGCAGCCCGAGGTCGGTCAGCGGATCCCCGAGCGTGGACATCTCCCAGTCCAGCACCGCCCGGATCGTGTCGTCCGGGCCGCCGATCAGGACGTTGTCGAGCCGGAAGTCCCCGTGCACGACCGTCGGGGCGGGGGAGACGGGCAGGGTCCGGCCGAGCGTGCCGTGCAGCTCGTCGATCCCGGCGAGCTCGCGCCCCCGGGAGGCCGCGAGCTGCTTGCCCCAGCGGCGCAGCTGCCGGTCGAGGAACCCCTCGGGCCGGCCGAAGTCGCCCAGGCCCACCGCCTCCGGTTCCACCGCGTGCAGGTCGACCAGGGTGTCCACCAGGCCCAGCACCGCCCGCCGGGTGCGCTCCGGGCCGAGCGCGCCGAGCTCGCCGGCCGTCCGGTACGGCACCCCGTCCACGTACTCCATGACGTAGAACGGCGCCCCGAGCACGGCCTCGTCCTCGCACAGCAGCACCGGCTCGGGCACCGGCACGGCCGTGCCGTGCAGCGCCTCGATGACCCGGTGCTCGCGCCGCATGTCGTGCGCGGTGGCCAGGACGTGGCCCAGCGGCGGCCGGCGCACCACCCAGCGGGCGGCCCCGTCCGTGACCTCGTACGTGAGGTTCGACCGGCCGCCTTCGATCAGCCGGCCGCGCAGCGGTCCGGTGACGAGGCCCGGCCGCACGCGGTCGAGATGACCGCGCAGCCGCTCCAGTTCCAGGCCGCGCGGGTCGGCCGGGGCTGAGGTCATGGGTGCGCACCTCCGTGCGGAGTGGTGAGTACAGCGGAAGGCCATCATGCCGACCAGTCGGTATGCCGTCCAGAGCGCAGGGCGAAAGAAGACCTTCCGCCCGGCGATGTCACCTCACGCGTGACACAGGATCGGCGTTCCGCCGTTCATCACCGTCATGTCCTTCAGGACCGCCAGGATGTCCAGCGGCACCCCCTCCGGCTCCCCGGCCAGTTCCGCGTACGCCCGGTGCACGTTCGCCACCAGCCGCTCGCTCTCCCGCCACGCGCCGAACTCCCCGAGATCGGCCTGCTGGGCCACCTCCAACGGGGACAGCCCCTTCGCCCGCCCCTCGCGGGCGAGTTCGGCCACGTACCGCAGGTAGCGCTCGGTGGCCTCGTAGGCCGAGGCGTCGGTCAGGGGCCCGTGACCCGGGACGACCGTCTCCGCGTCCAGCGAGCGCAGCAGCTCCAGGGCCCGCAGCGAGCCGGCGAGGGAGCCCATGGCCAGGAACGGGGTCCCCTCCGCGAAGACCAGGTCCCCGGTGAAGACCACCCGCTGCCGGGGCAGCCACACGACCGAGTCCCCGGTGGTGTGCGCCACGCCCGGGTGGATGACCTGCACCTCCGTGTCGCCCACGTGCACGGTCGCCCGGTCGCTGTAGGTGAGGTCGGGCGCGGTGATGTCGATCGCGCCGAAGTCGGTGGCGGGCCAGATCAGCTCCAGCTGGTGCCCGGCGGCGAGCTGCTCGGCGCGCGCGTGGTCGTGCCCGAGGACCAGCGCCTCGGGGGTGAAGACGCCGTTGCCGTAGGTGTGGTCGCCGTGGTGGTGGGTGTTCACCACGGTGCGGGGGAGCGGCACCCCGGCCGCCAGGACCGCGTCGCGCAGCGCCAGGGCCCGCCGCTCGGTGGCGGCGGTGTCTATGAGCAGGGTCCGGCCGCCGTCGCTGACGAAGCCGGCGTTGTTCAGGCACCAGCCGCCGTCCGGCTGGACGTAGGCGTACACCCCCGGCGCGGGCTGGACGAGGTACGGCTCTTCGACGGGCATCTGTGCTCTCCCCGGGTCGCTTTGACGGGCGGTCAGCATCCTGCCAGCCGTCGTCGCGCCGGGGGAGAGCGGGTCCGCGGCGCCGCTCGGGGGCGTGCTGCTCAGGGGCGCCGGTCAGTGGTCGTCGTAGTGCCCGTCGTGAGCGGCGTGCCGGTGCCCGTCGTGCAGGTAGTCGACGTGGTCACCGTGCCGGACCGTCTCGTGCCCGCAGTCCGCGCCGTGTGCGTGGTCGTGGCCCTCGTGGGCGGTGTGCCCGGCGGGCTCGCACTCGTCCCAGTGCCCCGAGTGCTCCCGGTGCAGATGGCCGTCGTGCGCGTAGTCGACGTGGTCGCCGTGCCGGACCGCCTGGTGCCCGCAGTCCGCACCGTGCGTGTGCTGGTGCGTGGGGTGTTCGTGGTGCAGGGTCGTCATGCGGCCGAGATTAGTGTGGATCACCGGGTATCGCCCGTTGTGTCCGAGCGACGCGCAAAACCGCGATCATCGGACCGGCGGCCGGGACCCGGGGGTCAGAGGACCACCGCCACCGCGAACAGCGCCAGCGCCACCGTGCATCCCGCCGCCGCCAGCGCCGCCCGCGGCGAGAGCCCCCGCGGCCGGTCCGTCGCCAGCGCCCGGATCCGCCGGTGCGCCACCGCCAGGAACGCCAGCCAGAGCAGGGCGGTCACCGCCGCCCCCGCGGCCGTCACCGGCGTCGCGGATCCGTGCAGGGCCTGCCGCATGCCCAGTACCGCGACCACCGAGCAGGCCAGCGTCGTACGCCGCCACGCCAGCCGGGTCCGCTCCGGCTGGAGCCCGGCGTCGCGCGTCTCCCCGTAGGCGGTCACCGGCCCCGCGTCCAGCCCAGCAGCACGACCACCACCATCGCCACCGCGACCAGCCCCACCCCCAGGCTCAGCACCACGGGGAACCGCGACAGCGGCAGGTCCTCGCCCCGCCGCATCGCCCGCTCGCACCGCACCCAGTGGTTCACCGCCCGCAGCGCACAGGCCGCGCCCACCGCGAGCAGCGCGACGGACATGCCGACCCGCACCCCCCAGCGCAGGTCGGGCAGGAACTGGTCGACGGCGAAACCGCCGCCCACCAGGGCCAGGGCGGTCCGGATCCAGGCCAGGAAGGTCCGCTCGTTGGCCAGCGAGAAGCGGTAGTCGGGGGTCTCGCCCTCGTCCTTCAGCCGCGCGGGTGCGAACCAGAGGCGCACGTCCTTGACGAAGTCGATCACCCGGCCAATCTACTGGCCCGCCTCCCGGAACCCGCGCAGCCGCCGGTAGGCCTCCAGCCCGTCCGGCACCCAGGCCCAGTCCCCGTCCTCCACCCGCCGGTCCAGCTCCTCCTGCGTGAGGTGCGTGTGCCAGTCGACCTCCGACACCTGGGGGGCCACCGGCAGCTCGCACCGCACCTCGTGCACGTACGACCACCAGGCCCCGCCCGGCCCCTCGTACAGGAACTTGAACAGCGGGGTCGGCTGCGGCAGCCCCCGGACGCCCAGCTCCTCCTCGGCCTCCCGCAGCGCGGCCTGTGCGTAGGTCTCGCCCGCCCCCAGCACCCCGCCCACGAACATGTCGTAGTGCGAGGGGAAGACGAGCTTCGAGGCGGTGCGCCGGTGGACGAAGATCCGCCCCTGCGCGTCCCTCGCCTGCACGAACACGCAGCGGTGGATCAGCCCGCGGGCGTACACCTCGCCCCGCGGGGCCTGCCCGGTGACCCGGTCCTCCCGGTCCACCACGTCCAGTACTTCATCAGCGGCACTCACATGGCTCATCCAACCACCCCTGTTGACTGGTTACCGCTCCGTAGCCAAGGATCTGCCCCACCACCGACGGAGGACGGGTAGCCGCATGACGTACGACGCAGACGTGATCGTGATCGGAGCCGGGCTCGCGGGCCTCGTGGCCACCGCCGAGCTCGTCGACGCGGGCCGCAAGGTCATCCTGCTCGACCAGGAGCCGGAGCAGTCCATCGGTGGCCAGGCGCACTGGTCCTTCGGCGGCCTGTTCCTCGTGGACTCGCCCGAGCAGCGCCGGATGCGGATCAAGGACGGTCACGCGCTCGCCCTCCAGGACTGGCTGGGCACCGCCGGCTTCGACCGCGAGGAGGACGCCTGGCCGCGCCGCTGGGCCGAGGCCTACGTCGACTTCGCGGCCGGTGAGAAGCGCTCCTGGCTGCACGCCCAGGGCGTCCGCTTCTTCCCCGTCGTCGGCTGGGCGGAGCGCGGCGGCTACGACGCCAACGGCCACGGGAACTCCGTCCCCCGCTTCCACATCACCTGGGGCACCGGCCCCGGCCTCGTCGCGCCCTTCGAACGGCGCGTCCGGGCCGGCGCGGCCCGCGGCCTCGTCCGGTTCGCGTTCCGCCACCGGGTCACCGGGCTGTCCGCCACCGCCGGCGCGGTGGACACCGTCACGGGCGAGATCCTGGCGCCGTCCGGCGTCGAACGGGGCGCCGCGAGCAGCCGCGAGGTCACCGGGGCCTTCTCCCTGCGGGCCCAGGCCGTGATCGTCACCAGCGGCGGCATCGGCGGCAACCACGACCTGGTGCGCGCCCAATGGCCCGCCCGGCTCGGCACCCCGCCGCAGCGGATGCTCTCCGGGGTCCCGGCGCACGTGGACGGCCTGATGCTGGGCATCGCGGAGGCGGCCGGCGCCAGCCACATCAACAAGGACCGGATGTGGCACTACACCGAGGGCATCCAGAACTGGAACCCGATCTGGGCCCGGCACGGCATCCGGATCCTGCCCGGCCCGTCCCCGCTGTGGCTGGACGCCACGGGCAAGCGGCTGCCCGTACCGCTGTTCCCCGGCTTCGACACCCTCGGCACCCTCGACCACATCATGAAGACCGGGCACGACCACACGTGGTTCGTGCTCAACCAGCGCATCATCGGCAAGGAGTTCGCGCTCTCCGGCTCCGAGCAGAACCCCGACCTCACCGGCAAGTCGATCCGCGACGTGATCACCCGCGCCCGTCAGGCCGTACCGGGCCCGGTCAAGGCGTTCATGGACAACGGCGCCGACTTCGTCGTCGAGCGCGACCTGTCCGCCCTGGTCCGCGGGATGAACGCGGTGACCAAGGAGGACCTCCTCGACGAGGCGGCCGTCCGGGGCGAGATCGTGGCGCGCGACCGCGAGATGGCCAACCCGTTCACCAAGGACCTCCAGGTCACGGCCATCCACGGCGCCCGCAGGTACCTGGGCGACAAGCTGATCCGCACGGCCGCGCCGCACCGCATCCTCGACCCCGCCGCGGGGCCGCTGATCGCGGTACGGCTCTCGATCCTGACCCGCAAGTCCCTGGGGGGCCTGGAGACCGACCTCTCCTCGCGCGTCCTGACCGGGGCGGGCGAGCCGCTGCCGGGCGTCTACGCGGCGGGCGAGGCGGCCGGGTTCGGCGGCGGCGGGGTCCACGGCTACCGGGCCCTGGAGGGGACCTTCCTCGGCGGGTGCATCTTCTCGGGCCGCGCGGCGGGCCGCGCCGCGGCCCTCGCGACGGCCTGACGATCCCGCCGACCTGCCCGGCCGGTCCCGCCGGGCAGGCCGGCCGGAGCCTCCCCGCAGACCAGCCGCTCGGTGACCCGGAACCGTTCCGCGATCCCGAGCGTGTCGTCGTCGACGGGGAACCCCGGATCGCCGACGGCCGCGCGCACCGGGTCGCCGTGCCGGAACTCCTCGTGTGCCGTACGCCATTCGGCCACCGACGCGAATCCCTCGCCCTCGTCGAGCCCGTGCGCCAGCCCGACGCCCCCGAGCCGCAGCACCTCCACGGCCGTCACCTCGGTACGGCCGCGACCAACGGGTCGCCCAGCGGGCCGGGGAATCCCAGCAGGTAGGGAGCAGGAGCGTCACGAGTGGTCACGGGGGCCACCCCGTCACGCCGCCACCACGTCCTCCCGAACCCGCACAACCAGCCCAACTCGTATCGACATCCGGGCAGTTGAAACCCGCCACGCAGTGGACTGGACCTTGACTCGGACGCGTGCGTACCGCTTTGCTGTGCGTGATCACCGGTGCGCTCACCGGCACGATCTCCCGACCACCAGGCCGAACCGCTCGCGTGCGCCCTGCGCGCGTTTTCGGCCGCCGCCGACCTTCGTCCGCCCGCGTCCTGGAGGGAAACCCGCGGATGTCCCCGCCTCCGCCGCCCCTCGGCCGCGCCCGCAAGCGGGAAGCCCAGCTCTTCGACCCGGCCCTCTGCGACGCCGAACTCGTCGACGTCCGCTCCCAGTTCACCCAGGGCCGGTGGGCCAGGGCCCGCGCCCTCCTCGTCGGGACCGGCGACGACTGGGACCGCCGGGCCCACCGTGTCGTCGTCCTCGGCCAGACCCCGGCCGCCACCGCCTGGGCCCGCGAGTGGCTGCTCGCCGAGCCGGAGAGCGCCGACGCCGCCACCCTCCTCGCCTGCGCCACCGTCTTCACCGCCCTGCGCCACAAGGGCACCCCCGCCGCCGCCGAGCAGGCCTGCCGCCGGGCCGCCGCCCTGCACCCCGCCGACCCGACCCCCTGGCTCGGGCTGCTCCTCCTCTCCCGCGCCTTCGGCAGCGAGGAGGAGTTCAGCCGCCACTTCGACCAGGTCCGGGCCCGCCACCGCGAGCACCACCACGCCCACCACCTGATGGTCGCCCGGCTGGCCGAACGCGCCCTCGCCTCCGGCCAGGACCCGCTCCACGAGGTCTACGACTTCGCGGCCTGGGCCGCCGAGGAGTCCCCGGCCGACTCCCCGCTCGCCGTGCTCCCCGTCGTCGCGCACGCCGAGCGCTACCGGGTCCTCGCCGCCACCCACGGCCACACCCCCGAGACGGCCGCCGCCCACTGGGCCGGCCGCCGCGCCCGCCAGGTCCTGCGCTCCGCCTTCGACTGGTGGCTGGAGTGGGAGCGCGACGACCACCCCCGCAACCGCGTCGACCTCAACTTCCTCGCCCACGCCAAACTCTGCGAGGGCCGCCCCGCCGAGGCCGCCGCCCTCTTCCACCGGATCGGCAGCCACGCCACCCCCGCGCCCTGGTCCTATCCGGACCGGGACCCGCAGAAGGCCTTCCTCGCCGCGCGTAGCGTCGCGCTCGGCACCGCCTGACACCGGACACACCGGCCCCCGAAGAACCGCGCCCCGAAGAACCGCGCCCCGCAGAACCGCCCCCGAGAGAACCGCGCCCCCGAAAGGACGCCGCCATGCCGACGGGCAGATCCACCACGCTCCAGGACCCGGCAGAGATCCGTACGTACAAGGGCCAGGACCGCGCCCTGCGCGCCGACCGCCTCGGCACCGCAGGACTGCTCCTGTCCGTACTCGCCGCCAGCGCGCCCCTGATGGTCGTCGCCGGCGTCATGCCCACGACCTTCGGGGTCATGGGCATCGTCGGCCAGCCGCTGCTCTTCGTCATCCTCGGCGCCGTCCTCGCGCTCTTCAGCATCGGCTACGCCGAGATGAGCCGGCACGTCCACAACGCCGGCGCCTTCTACGCGTACATAGCCCGCGGCCTCGGCCCCACCGCCGGCGCCGGTGCCTCCTTCGTCGCCCTCGTCGCCTACAGCGCCATGCAGTGCGGCGTCTACGGCATCCTCGGCTTCGAGATCTCCGGCCTGTTCGCCACCTACCTGGAGATCGAGGTCTCCTGGTGGATACCGGCCCTGCTGGCCGTCGCCCTCACCGGCGCGCTCGGCTGGCTCAAGATCGACCTCAACGCGAAGGTCCTCGGGGTCCTCCTCCTCATCGAGTGCGCCCTCGTCGTAGCCTTCGACCTCGCCGCGCTCGCCGAACCCGGCGCCGAAGGCCTCTCGCTGCACGCCTTCAACCCCGAGACCCTCAGCGGAGCCGGCCTCGGCACCGCCCTCTGCTTCTGCATCGCCGCCTTCGTCGGCTTCGAGCAGTCCCCGGTCTACGCCGAGGAGACCAGCAAGCCGCACATCGTCGTCTCCCGGGTGATGTTCCTCGCCGTCGGCTTCGTCGCCCTCTTCTTCGCCCTCAGCGCCTGGGCCCTCACCGTCGCCACCGGTCCCGCCGAGGTCGTGAAGACCTCCGCCGAAGCCGGCCCAGGCCTCCTCTTCCAGCTCACCGAGAGCCGCCTCGGCGCCACCTTCACCGACGTCCTGCACGTCCTCTTCGTGACCGGCATGTTCGCGGCCATGCTCAGCTTCCACAACGTGGTCGCCCGTTACGCCTTCGCCATGGGCCGCGAGGGACTCCTCCCCGCCGCCTTCGGCCGGACCAACGCCGGCACCGGCGCACCCGGCACCGGTTCCCTCCTGCAGACCGGCATCGCCGCCCTCGTCGTGATCGCCTTCGCCGTCACCGACGACCTGCCCGCCGGCGACCCCACCGCCCCCGTCCTGCACCTGTTCACCTGGATGGGCAGCGTCGGCGCCCTCGGCGTGACCCTCCTCATGGCCGCCGCCTCCTTCGCCGTCATCGCCTTCTTCGTCCGCCGCGGCACCGCCGGCGCCCAGGTCTGGCGCCTCGTCGCGGCCGGCGCCGCAGGCCTCGCGCTGCTCGCCATCGCCGTCTACACCGTCAAGGACTTCGGCGTCCTCGTCGGCGCCGAGAAGGGCTCCGCGCTCAGCTGGCTCCTGCCCGCCGTCATCGGCGCCGCCGCCGTGGCCGGCCTGCTCTACGGAGCGCTGCTGCGCCGAAGCCGCCCCGAGGTGCACGCCCGCATCGGCCTGGGCAACGAGGCCTTCCGCCTCGACCAGGCGGCAGGGGCCGACAGCGCCGACTGACCTCGCTTTCGAGTCCCTACGAAGCCCCCGAGACCCCTTTCCAAGGTCGTCGGGGGCTTCGACGCATGAGGGGCCGATTTTGGCGGGTGGCGGACCCTCATGGTCTCCTGGGGCGACAAAATCACCGGACCGCGACACAGGGGACACCACCCAGCTCCCCTGCGCCGTGGAACGGACCTGCCGTCCGACCCCACGAAGGCGAAGTCATACATGAGTGACCTGAGTGACCGCACCTTGACCGAGGCTCCAGCCCCGGCGTCTTCCCGCCATGTCGACGCCGGTGACGAGGGCTACAGCAAGGACCTCAAGTCCCGCCACATCAACATGATCGCGATCGGCGGAGCGATAGGCACCGGGCTGTTCCTCGGCGCCGGCGGCCGCCTCGCCGGTGCGGGCCCCTCCCTCGCGATCGCCTACGCGGTCTGCGGAGTCTTCGCCTTCTTCGTCGTCCGCGCGCTCGGCGAGCTCGTCCTGTACCGCCCCTCCTCCGGTGCCTTCGTCTCCTACGCCCGCGAGTTCATGGGGGAGAAGGGCGCCTACACGGCCGGCTGGCTGTACTTCCTGAACTGGTCGACCACCACGGTGGCCGACATCACGGCCGCCGCGACGTACGCCCACTTCTGGTCGCTGTTCACCGACGTCCCCCAGTGGGTCCTCGCGTTCATCGCCCTCGCCGTCGTCCTCACCGCCAACCTGATCTCGGTGAAGTACTTCGGCGAGATGGAGTTCTGGTTCTCCCTGGTCAAGGTCGCCGCCCTGGTGATCTTCCTGATCGTCGGCATCTGGCTCGTCGCCACCAGCCACGAGATCGGCGGCCACACCCCGGGCCTCTCCTCCATCACCGACAACGGCGGGATCTTCCCCTCGGGGGTGCTCCCGATGCTCCTGGTCATCCAGGGCGTGGTGTTCGCGTACGCCTCCGTCGAACTCTGCGGCGTCGCCGCCGGCGAGACCGAGAACCCCGAGAAGATCATGCCGAAGGCGATCAACTCGATCATGTGGCGCGTGGGCCTCTTCTACGTCGGTTCGGTCGTCCTCCTCGCCCTCCTGCTGCCCTACACCGAGTACAGCTCGGACCAGAGCCCCTTCGTCACCGTCTTCGACAAGCTGGGGGTCCCCGGCGCCGCCGGCGTCATGAACCTGGTCGTGCTCACCGCGGCCCTCTCCAGCCTGAACTCCGGCCTCTACTCCACGGGCCGCATCCTGCGCTCCATGGCCGTCTCCGGCTCCGCGCCGAAGTTCACCGGCCTCATGAACAAGGGCAAGGTGCCGTACGGCGGCGTCCTGTTCACCGCCGCCTTCGGCATCGCGGGTGTAGGCCTGAACGCCTGGATGCCGGGCGAGGCCTTCGAGATCGTCCTCAACCTCGCCTCCATCGGCATCCTCGGCACCTGGGCGATGGTCATGATCTGCTCGCTGTTCTTCTGGCACCGCGCGAAGAACGGGCTGGTCGAGCGCCCGTCGTACCGCCTGCCGTGGGCCCCGTACACGCAGATCGTGACCCTGGTCTTCCTCGTCACGGTCCTGGTCCTGATGTGGAGCGACGGCGGCGTCGGCCGCACCACCGTCATGTTCCTCCCGGCCATCGCGGCCGCCCTGGTCGGCGGCTGGTTCCTGGTCCGCGGCCGCGTGGCGGAGATCGCCGCCTCCCGCGACTGACCCCCACGCCGAGACGACGAAGGACCCCGCCCACCGGCGGGGTCCTTCGTCGTACGGGCCCCCGTCGTCGACCCGGCACGGCCGGGCGCCGCGAGCACACCGGGAAGTCCGGAAAGTCCGGGAAACGCAGAAAACCCCGCCGAAGTGGGGTTCTCTCGCTGGTGTCCGAGGGGGGACTTGAACCCCCACGCCCGATAAAGGGCACTAGCACCTCAAGCTAGCGCGTCTGCCATTCCGCCACCCGGACAAGGTGTCTGTCTCGCGTCCCTCGCGGGCCGTTCCGACGTGGAAAACATTACCAAACATTCCGGGGTCCTCGATCACACCCCCCGACGGCCGGGGATCGCCCTTGGGGAGAGCGTCCCGGGACGCGAGGATGGAGGGGTTCGGTACTGATCAGTGGGAGGAAGCAGCGTGAGCGAGTCGAGCGCGGGCAGGACCGTCTCCGGCGAGGACGAGGTAGTCGACCTCTGCCGGGACCTCATCCGGATCGACACCAGCAACTACGGAGACCACTCGGGCCCCGGGGAGCGCAAGGCGGCGGAGTGGGTCGCCGAGAAGCTCGCCGAGGTCGGGCTGGAGCCGCAGATCTTCGAATCGCACAAGGGCCGGGCCTCGACCGTGGCGCGGATCGAGGGGGAGGACCCCTCGCGGCCGGCGCTGCTGATCCACGGGCACACCGACGTGGTTCCGGCCAACGCCGCGGACTGGACGTACGACCCGTTCGCGGGCGAGATCGCCGACGGCTGCCTGTGGGGCCGCGGCGCCGTCGACATGAAGGACATGGACGCGATGACGCTGGCCGTCGTGCGCGACCGGATGCGCAGCGGCCGCAAGCCCCCGCGCGACATCGTGCTCGCCTTCCTCGCGGACGAGGAGGCGGGCGGCATCTACGGGGCCCGGCACCTGGTCGACAAGCACCCCGGCCTGTTCGAGGGCGTCACGGAGGCGATCGGCGAGGTCGGCGGCTTCTCCTTCACGGTGAACGAGAACCTGCGCCTCTACCTCGTGGAGACCGCCCAGAAGGGCATGCACTGGATGCGGCTCACGGTGGAGGGCACCGCGGGCCACGGCTCCATGACCAACAACGACAACGCCATCACGGAGCTGTGCGAGGCCGTGGGGCGGCTCGGCCGCCACCAGTGGCCGGTGCGGGTGACCAAGACCGTACGCAGCTTCCTGGACGAGCTCTCGGACGCGCTCGGGACCCCGCTGGACCCGGACAACATGGACGAGACGCTCGCCAAGCTCGGCGGCATCGCCAAGATGGTCGGCGCGACGCTGCGCAACTCGGCCGCCCCGACGATGCTCGGCGCCGGCTACAAGGTCAACGTCATCCCCGGCCAGGCCACCGCCCACGTCGACGGCCGCTTCCTGCCGGGCTACGAGGACGAGTTCTTCGCCGACCTGGACCGCATCCTCGGCCCGCGCGTGAAGCGGGAGGACGTGCACGGCGACAAGGCGCTGGAGACCGACTTCGACGGGCGGCTGGTGGACGCCATGCAGGGCGCCCTGAAGGCCGAGGACCCGATCGCGCGCGCGGTCCCGTACATGCTCTCGGGCGGTACGGACGCCAAGTCCTTCGACGACCTCGGCATCCGCTGCTTCGGCTTCGCGCCGCTCCAGCTGCCGCCGGAGCTGGACTTCGCCGGGATGTTCCACGGCGTGGACGAGCGCGTGCCCGTGGACGGACTGAAGTTCGGCGTGCGGGTGCTCGACCGGTTCCTCGACAACGCCTGAGATTCGAGAGGGTGTGCGCACGCCACTGAGAAGAGTGAATGCACTCATACGCTCGTAGCCCCGGTGATCCCTCCTCGTTACAGGTGGTGCGGTCCGCGGCTGGGACCGCATTGCCTACTAGGAGGAACAATGATCAAGAAGGTTGTCGCCGCTGCGGCTGCCACCGGTGGCCTGGTTCTCGCGGGTGCGGGCCTGGCTGTCGCCGACGCGGGTGCCCAGGGTGCGGCCATCGGCTCGCCCGGTGTCCTGTCCGGCAACGTCGTCCAGGTTCCGGTCCACGTTCCCGTGAACGTCTGCGGCAACTCGGTCTCCGTCATCGGCCTGCTGAACCCGGCCTTCGGCAACACCTGCGTCAACGCCTGACACGTTTGAGGTCTTGGGCCCCGGAGCGCAATCCAGCGCTCCGGGGCCACCGGGCTTTCCGGCCCGGATTCTCATCTTCGGCGTACCAGGCGGGGGAGCCTGGACGGCCTGGCCGCCGAGAGCGGCCGAAACGCACTCACCAGGGGACGAGTACACATGCGACGACCGGCACAGGTCACCAGGAAGACCCTGATCACCATGGCTGCCGCGGGGGGTGTCCTCGCGCTGGGCGGGGGCCACGCACACGCGGACTCCCACGCGACGGGGCACGCGGCGAACTCTCCGGGACTGCTGTCCGGGAACACCGTGCAGGCGCCCGTGGACGCACCGGTGAACGCCTGCGGGAACACGGTCACGGTGGTGGGAGGCCTCAACCCGGCCTTCGGGAACCAGTGCGCCAACGGCGGCCACGGCAAGCCGGGCCACCCGGGCAACCCCGGTCATCCGGGCAACCCCGGTCATCCGGGCAACCCCGGTCACCCGGGCAACCCCGGACACCCGGGCGGGGGCGACGAGCCGTGTGACGACCACCCGGGCCACCCCGGCACGCCGGGCGGCGAGCACCCCGGAAACCCCGGAAACCCCGGCAATCCGGGCACTCCGGGTGGCGAGACCCCGGGGAACCCGGGCCACCCCGGCAACCCGGGAGGCGGGACGCCCGGCACCCCGGGCAACCCCGGCACCCCGGGCGGCGAGCTTCCCGGGAACCCGGGCACTCCCGGTACGCCGGGCGGTGAGACCCCGGGGAACCCGGGCCACCCCGGTACGCCGGGCACGGGCACCCCGGGTACGCCGGCCAACCCCGGCACGGGATCCGTCACGCCCGTCACCCCGATCACGCACCCCGGCCCCGGGACCGGCACGTGGACCGGGGGCGACTCCGGGCAGTCGGCGGCTCTCGCCGCCACCGGCTCCGGTGACGTCCTCACCGCCGGCCTCCCGATCGCGGGCGGCCTGCTGCTGGCGGGCAGCGTGCTCTACCGGCGCGCCCGTAACGCCGCCTGACGGCTGCTTCCGACGCGGGCCCCGCCCCCGGGGCCCGCGTCACCAGGTCGCGCGGACCTGGCGGATGATCCGGCGGCGCAGTCGCACGCGGCGACTGCCGTCCCGGTACAGGCTCAGGCGGTCGAGTTCCCAGTTCCCGTACTCGGCATGGTCGGTCAACAGGCGGGTCGCCTCGCTGCGAGGGACCCCGCGGGGCACGTACACGTCGACAAATTCGTATTCCGGCATCGCATCTATTGTGCGGGCAGAGCCCTGCTACGGATAGCGTCTGCTCTATGTCTGATGCCGCTCTTCCCACTGTTGCCGAGGTACGCGCCGCCGCCGAGGCGGTCAAGGCCGCGCTCGACCGTCACCTCGCCGCGGTCGAGCGCAGGATCGGGGACGAGGACCCCGACGTCTACGCGGCGTTCAACGAACTCGCCGCCGCGGCCGAGGTGTACGACGAACTCCTCTACGACCGCCACGACGAGGTCACCCCCTTCGAGATCCCCACGCCCGAGGACGGCGTGCCGTACACCGGCCCCGCCGAGCCCGCCGCCTTCAGCGTGCTCATCCGCCGCGACTACGCCGTCGTCGAGCCGCCGCGGCTGATCGCCCAGGCCGAGCGGATCGCCGCGCACGACCGGGACGCCGAGTTCGTCCAGGACGGCGGCACCGCCGAGGCGCTGGGCGTCCTCTTCGGGGAGTACGAACCCGACGAGATCGCCTCCCGCTTCAAGGACTTCGGCCTGGAGGAGGGTGACTCCACGCTCTGGATCGCCGCCTCGGAGGAGATGGCGGAACCGGGGGAGTGGCTCAACTCGCCCTTCGGGAACATCGATCCGCAGGACGTGCTGCACCGGTTCGACGTCAGCTCCGTCTTCGACGAGGAAGAGGACGACGACGAGGACGAAGACGCGGACGAGACCGCGGAGCCGGGGCTGACCCCGGCCTGACCCCCCGCCCGTCCCCCGTCCGGCACCCGCCCGGCACCCGTGGCCCCCGCCCCGTAGGGCGGGGGCCACGGCCCCAGGTCACTCCGCCTGCTCGCCCGCCGTCGCGAGCGCCTTCAGCAGGCCCGCCAGCCGTGTCGTACGCGGCTTCGGCAGCACCTCGGCCACCGCGTGCGGCAGCGCCTGGTCGACGCCGTGCACCACCGACAGGTGCCGCTCGGCCCGACCGAACGCCGTGTACACCCAGTCCCGCGACAGCGCCTGCGCCGCGTCACCCGGCAGCACGACGACCACCGCCGGCCAGCGCGTGCCGACGGCCTGATGCGCCGTCACCGCCCAGCCGTGCCGCACCCGGGACTCGACCAGGTCCTTCGGTACGACGATCCGCTCGCCCGCCCGGTCCAGGTGCAGGCCCTCGGCGTCGGCCGACACCACCCGGGCCGGCAGGGCCCGCCCGGGGGACGGCACGTGGACGACCCGGTCGCCCGGGTCGAAGCCGCCGAACCGGCCGGGACCGGGGTTCAGCCGCTCCTTGAGCGCGGCGTTCAGCGCCCGCGTCCCCGCGGCGCCGCCGTGGCCCGGGGTGATCACCTGAACGCCGTCCGCCGGGATCCCGAAGGCCCGCGGCACCGACTCGGCCACCAGCTGCACGGCCCGGTGCACGGCCTCGCCGGCGTCCTTCACGGGGACGATGACGACCTCCTTGCCGGGGGCGTCGACCTGGTTCAGCTCGCCGATCCCGACCCCGGAGACGAGCTCCCCGAGGGGGCCCGGATCCGGCGTGCGGGAGACGACCTGGGGGCACGTACGGGCCGCCAGCACATCGGCGAACACCCGTCCGGCCCCCGCGGACCCGAGGACCCCGGGGTCCCCGGAGAGCACCAGCCGAGCCCCGTCCGGCACGGACTCCACCAGTGCGGCCGCGGTCTCCACGTCCAGCTGCGGCGCGTCCAGCACCACGAGGAGGTCCAGCGCGAACTGCCCGTCCGCGTCCCGCCCGGGCCCCTCCGCCCCCGACAGCAGCCCCGCCACGGTCACGGAGTCCGGGCCGGCGGGGGAGTGCGCGGCCGGCCAGGCCCGCAGCCCCAGCTCCCGGGCCGCCGCGACCAGGGCGAACACCTCGGCGCGCGCGGCCTCGCCGCCGGTGTGGGCGACCAGGCCGTGACCCGCGACCGTACGGATCAGTTCGGCGGCGGACGGGCCCGGCGCGGCCGCGGCGGCCTGCTCCCAGTCCGCCGTGCCGCCGAAGGTGCCGGCCAGCCGGGCCAGGCCGTCGGCCAGGCTCTCCTCGGCCATGGCGGCGCCCTCCAGGCCCACGAGGAGACGTACGGGCTGCTCCTCGCCCTCCTCGACCGGCGGCCCGAGGGGCTCGTGGAAGACCAGCACGGAGCCGTCCGCGATGGCCCGCTCCAGTGCTTCGGCCGGATCCGGTACGCCGTACTGGGCCAGGGCCTTCTCCAGGACCGGGGCCTCCAGCGCGGTGTGCCCCTTGAGCCCGGCCTGGGTCAGCAGCCAGCCCACCAGGACGGTGGTGCGGCGCTCGTCCCCGGGGCCGGCCCCGGAGCCCAGCAGGGAGCGGGCGAAGCCGTCCGCCTGGGTCGGGCGCACGGCGGGCAGCGACAGCAGCCGCCAGGGGTTCTCGGCGAGCTGCTCGGCGGCTCCCTCGCCGAGGGCCGCCGCGGCCGGATCGGCCAGGTCCTCGGGGGCGCCACCGCGGGCCAGCACGGCCCGTACGTCCTCGACGGCGTCGGCGGAGGGCGCCGCCGCGGTCACCGGCGCCGGGGCGGCCGGACGGGGCGCGGCGGGGGCGGGGGCGGGCCTGCGGGGCGCGGCCGGGGCCTCGTCGAAGTACACGGCGGGGGGCTTCTCCCCGCTCTCCACGGCCCGTACGGCGGCCAGCAGATCGGCGGCCTTCCCGCTGAGCTTGGCCCCGGCCTCGACCGGCGCCTCCCGCTCCGCCTTGCGCCGGGCGATCCGCTCCCGCTCGACCTTCTGCGCGGCGAGCTCGGCCTGCGCCTCGGTGAGCGCGGGCGCCGCCGGGGCCTCGGCGGCCGGCTCGGCGGGTTCCGCCGCGTCGGCGTCGGCCTCCGCCTCGGCGTCGGTCTCGGGCGCCGCGGGGCTCTGCCCCTCCCCGCTCCCGGCGGCCGGATCCGCTGCGGCCCCGGCTCCGCCCGACCCGGGCTCGTGCGCGCCTTCCTCGGCTGCGGACGTCTCGACCTCCGGGGCGGCCGGGTCCTCCGCGGCAGCGGTATCGGCCTGAGGGTCCGTACTCACAGCGTGCTCCAGTCCTGATCGGGGTAGCGGTGCACCGGAGCCGAAACATCGTCCAGCGCCCGGCAGATCTCCTCGGGAAGACTAAGGGCCTCCACCGACAGTGCCGCCGCGAGCTGCGCCGACGTCCGTGCGCCCACGATCGGCGCGACCACCCCGGGCCGGTCCCGGATCCACGCGAGGGCCACTTCGAGCGGGGTCACGGCCAGCCCCCGGGCCGCCGTCACCACCGCGTCCACGATCCGGCCCGCCGCCTCGTCGAGGTACGGGTCCACGAAGGCGGCCATGGCGTCCGAGGCGCCCCGGGAGTCCGCCGGCACGCCGTCCCGGTACTTGCCCGTCAGCACCCCGCGCCCCAGCGGGGACGAGGGCAGCAGGCCGATCCCGAGGTCCAGCGCGGCCGGCAGCACCTCCCGTTCCACGCCGCGTTGCAGCAGCGAGTACTCCATCTGCGTCGAGGCGATCCGGGTCCGTACGCCCGGCGCCGCGAGCTGCCACGTCGCCGCCTTCGCGAGCTGCCAGCCGCAGTAGTTCGACACCCCGGCGTACCGGGCCCGGCCGCTGCTCACCGCCAGGTCCAGCGCCTGGAGGGTCTCCTCCAGCGGGGTCGCCGGATCGAAGGCGTGCACCTGCCAGAGGTCGACGTAGTCGGTCCCGAGCCGCTCCAGCGAGGCGTCGAGGGCGTCGAGCAGGTGCCCCCGCGAGCCGTCGAACCGCCGGTCCCGGTCCGGCACGCTCCCCGCCTTGGTCGCGATCACCAGGTCCCGGCGCGGGACGAGGCCGCCCACCAGCCGCCCGAGGAGGTACTCCGCCTCCCCGCCCCCGTACACGTCGGCCGTGTCGACGAGCGTGCCGCCCGCCTCCCAGAAGGTCTTCACCTGCTCGGCGGCGGCTTCCTCACCGATGTCGCGGCCCCAGGTGAGGGTGCCGAGGCCGATCCGGGAAACGCGCAGTCCGGTGCGGCCGAGATGCCTCTGCTCCATGAGCGCTGAGACTACTGGGGCGCTGACGCGGAACGCCCTGGCACGCTACAGTCCCCGCACACCAACGTTACTGATCGGTAAACCGGTAAGGGGACGACACATGCGGCTCGGCATCAATCTCGGTTACTGGGGCGCGGGCATGGACGGCGACAACCTCGCCGTCGCCCAGGAGGCCGACCGCCTGGGCTACGACGTCTGCTGGGCCGCCGAGGCCTACGGATCCGACGCCCCGACCGTGCTCGCCTGGGTCGCCGCCCAGACCGAGCGCATCGACGTCGGCTCCGCGATCATGCAGATCCCGGCCCGCCAGCCCGCGATGACCGCCATGACGGCGGCCACCCTCGACTCCCTCACCAAGGGCCGCTTCCGGCTCGGTCTCGGCGTCTCCGGCCCGCAGGTCTCCGAGGGCTGGTACGGCGTCACGTTCGACAAGCCGCTCGCACGGACCCGGGAGTACGTGGAGATCGTCCGCAAGGCGATGAGCCGTGAGCGCCTCACCTACGACGGCGAGCACTGGACCCTGCCGCTGCCGGGCGGACCGGGCAAGCCCATAAAGCTGACCGTGCACCCCGAGCGCGAGCACATCCCGCTCTACATCGCCGCCATCGGTCCGAAGAACCTGGAGCAGACCGGCGAGATCGCCGACGGCGCCCTGCTGATCTTCCCGGCCGCCGAGCACCTGGAGGCCACCGCGCTCACCCACATCCGGGCGGGCCGCGAGAAGGCCGGGCTGACCATGGACGGCTTCGACGTCTGCCCGACCGTGCCGCTGGCCCTCGGCGAGGACGTGAACGCGCTCGCGGACATGTTCCGCCCCTACACCGCCCTGTACGTCGGCGGTATGGGCAGCCGGAAGCAGAACTTCTACAACCAGCTGGCCCAGCGCATGGGCTACGAGAAGGAAGCCGCCGAGATCCAGGACAAGTACCTGGCGGGCGACAAGACCGGCGCGGCCGAGGCCGTCCCGCACGCGCTGATCGACTCGACCACGCTGCTCGGCCCCGTCGCCCGCATCGCGGACGGGATGCGGGCCTACGCGGAGGCCGGGGTCACCACCCTCACCCTGGCGCCGGCCGGCTTCACCCTGGACGAGCGGATCGCCGCCCTGCGGGCCGGCACCGAGGCCATGGAACTGGCCGGTCTGGCCTAGGAAGACCCGGGGCCAAAAGGAGTCTGCGGCCGTGGTGGGGGCTCGGGGGGTCTTCCCCGCCACGGCCGACACAGCCAACAACGCCCCGGGTGCCCGCGGGGTTACGCGCGGCGGTCCATCCCCCCGTTTCGTTCATTCGGACGAGTAGCGCGACCTCTCGGTTGCCGGTCCCCACGCCCGGCGTTTGACTCGGTTCATGCTCTCTGCCCGCAGCGTGTTCCAGGAGATCGTCGACCACGACGACTCCTTCCGGCTGTTCTGCTCCATCGCCGCCAGCGGGGAGACCCAGGGCGGTTGGGAGAACGCCCGCATCGCGGCCCTGGTGCCCCACGCCATGCGCGACCTCGCACCCAAGATCACCCGGCACGGCGCCGACGAGGACAAGCACGGCCGCATCTTCAACGCGCTGCTGCGCAAGCGCGGCCTGCGGCCCGTCCCCGTCCCGCCCGAGACCGACTACACGATGCTGCTGGAGCGCCGCGGGATCGGCCTCGCCCACGACAAGCTGCGCCGCGAGCAGGCGCTGAGCGAGCAGGACATCGTCGTCTACCTCGCCCACAGCCGCGTCACGGAACAGCGCGCCGCCGACCAGATGGACCTGCTCGTCAGGTACTTCGGCGACCACCCCGAGCTCGGCAAGGCCATCCACATGATCAGCGACGACGAGGCCAACCACCTCGCCTACTGTCACGAGGAACTGCTGCGCCTCGCCCGCGCGGGCCACGGCCGCACCATCCAGCGGGTGCTGCGCGAGAGCGCGCTCGCGGAGATCAGCGTCTACCGGGAGGTCAGCCTCGCCGTCATGGCCCACATGGGACGGCTGCTGGACTGGTCCGCGCCGAAGGCGGCCGCGCTCGCCGCCGGCATCCGCGCCGCGTACGCGTACGAGCGGTTCAGCGGCTGGCACCGGATGGTCGACCTGCGGATGCCCCAGCGCCGCGACGCGCTGGGCGGCGCACCGGTCACGGCCGCCGAGTTCGCCCAGATCGAGACAGCCTAGAGCCAGCCCCGGCGCTTGAACATGCGGTGCAGGCCGAGGCAGATGCCCACCATGACCACCACCACCGCCGGGTAGCCCCAGACCTGCCTGAGCTCCGGCATGTGGTCGAAGTTCATCCCGTAGATCCCCGCCACCATCGTGGGGACGGCCGCCATCGCCGCCCAGGCCGAGATCTTGCGCATGTCGTCGTTCTGCCGCAGGCCCATCTGCGCGAGGTGCGCGGACAGCGCGTCCGACAACAGCCGGTCCAGGCCCTCGATGTACTCGCTCGCCTTCGTCAGGTGGTCGGCGACGTCGCGGAAGAAGGGCTGGGCGTGCTCGTGGACGAAGGGCACCTCCCCGAAGGCGAGCCGGTCCATCGGCTGGAGCAGCGGGTTCGTCGCCCGCCGGAACTCCAGCACCTGCCGCTTGAACCCGTAGATCCGGGCGGCGGTGTTCTTGGTGTCCGAGGGGTTCGGCGAGAACACCTCGGCCTCCAGCTCCTCCAGGTCCACCTGAAGCTCGGCCGCCACCTCGATGTAGTGGTCCACCACCGCGTCGGAGACCGCGTACAGCACCGCCGTCGGACCGTGCCGCAGCACGTCCGGCTCCTGCTCCAGCCGGCGGCGGACGGCGGCCAGCGGAGCCCCCTCGCCGTGCCGGACGGTCACGACGAACGAATCGCCCACGAACACCATCAGCTCGCCCGCGGTCACCGTGTCGGTGTCCTCGTCGTACTGCACCGGCTTGAGGACGACGAACAGGGAATCGTCGTACACCTCCAGCTTCGGACGCTGGTGCGCGGTCAGCGCGTCCTCCACCGCCAGCCTGTGCAGCCCGAACTCGCGGCTGACGTGGTCGAACTCCTCCTCCGTCGGCTCGTACATGCCGATCCAGAGGAAGGCGTCACCGGTCGCCCGCGCCTCGTCGAGGGCGTCGGAGAGGTCCTCCTGTCCCTCGGTACGGCGGCCGTCCCGGTAAATCGCGCAGTCGACAATCACGCGGCGCATTCTTCCCTGCCCGCGACCCGTCCGCACGCCACCGGCACCGCATACGCTGGCACCCATGGCCACGCTGATCCTCGTACGACACGGGCGGTCCACCGCCAACACCGCAGGGCTGCTCGCCGGGTGGACCCCGGGAGTGGGCCTCGACGAGCGCGGCGCCGAGCAGGCCGCCGCCCTTCCCGGAAGGCTGGCCGGCGTGCCGCTCGCCGCCGCCGTCACCAGCCCGCTGCAACGCTGCCGGGAGACCCTCGCACCCCTGCTGGCCGCACGGCCGGAGCTGGAAGTGCACACCGACGAGCGGATCGGCGAGTGCCACTACGGCGACTGGTCCGGCCGCAAACTCTCCGAGCTCGCCGACGAACCTCTGATGAAGATCGTCCAGCAGCACCCCTCGGCCGCCGCCTTCCCCGGCGGCGAGTCCATGCGCGCCATGCAGGCGCGCGCCGTGGACGCGGTACGGGAGTGGAACGCGCGGGTCGAGGACGAGCACGGCGGCGACGCCGTCTTCCTGATGTGCTCCCACGGCGACATCATCAAGTCCCTTGTCGCCGACGCCCTCGGGATGCACCTGGACCTCTTCCAGCGCATCCACGTCGACCCCTGCTCGGTGACCGCCATCCGGTACACGCCGACCCGACCGTTCGTGTTCCGGCTGGGCGACACCGGGGACTTCGGCCCGCTCGTGAAGCGTCCGGCCGAACCGGAAGCCATCGCCTCCGACAAGGACGCCGAGGACACCGGGAACGCGGTCGTGGGAGGCGGCGCGGGCGCGGCGTGATCGGACGGCGCAGTAGGGTGGACGGGCCACAAGGGCGCAGACCTGCCCCTGCCGCCGAGACTTGGAGACTGGACGTGCCCCGTCAGGTGTTCCTCTACGACCCCCCGGACCGCTTCGTGGCCGGCACGGTCGGTCTGCCGGGACGCCGTACGTTCTTCCTGCAGGCCTCCTCCGGCCCCCGCGTCACCAGCGTCTCCCTGGAGAAGACCCAGGTCGCGGCGCTGGCCGAGCGGATGGACGAGCTGCTGGACGAGGTCGTGCGGCGCACCGGCGGCAACGCCCCGGTGCCGGCCGTCGCCCCCGCCGAGGCCGCCGACACCGCCCCCCTCGACGTCCCCGTCGAGGAGGAGTTCCGCGTCGGCACCATGGCCCTCGCCTGGGACGGCGAGGAGCAGCGGATGATCGTCGAGGCCCAGGCCCTGGTGGAACTCGACGCCGACTCCGACGAGGACCTCGCCGAAGCGGAGGAGCGGCTGCTCCAGGACGAGGAGAACGGCCCGCCCATGCTGCGGGTCCGCCTCACCGGCGCCCAGGCCCGGGCGTTCGCCAAGCGGGCCCTGGACGTGGTCAACGCCGGCCGCCCGCCGTGCCCGCTGTGCAGTCTGCCGCTGGACCCGGAGGGGCACGTGTGCCCGCGCCAGAACGGCTACCGGCGCCAGGGGTGACCGACACGGGGGAGATCGAGGAACTGCTCGCCAAGGGCGAGCTGACCGTCGTCGGCCGGATCCGCGAGGCGTCCAACGCCGTGCTGCTGTGCACCGTCACGCACGAGGGCGCCAGCGCCGACTGCGTGTACAAGCCCGTCAAGGGCGAGCGGCCGCTGTGGGACTTCCCCGACGGGAGTCTCGCCCAGCGCGAGGTCGCCGCCTACCTGGTCTCCGAGGCCACCGGATGGGGCCTGGTGCCCACCACCGTGCTCCGCGACGGACCGTACGGCGAGGGCATGGTCCAGCGGTGGGTCGAATCCGCGGAACCGGAGGGGGACACCGGCGGACTCCTCGCGCTCGTCGACGGCGAGGAGGCGGGGGAGGGCTGGAAGCCCGTCGCCCTGGCTGAGGTCGGGGAGGGCCGCACCGCGCTCCTCGTCCACGCCGACGACCCGCGGCTGCGCCGGCTCTCCGTACTCGACGCCGTGATCAACAACGGCGACCGCAAGGGCGGCCACCTGCTGCCCGCCCCCGACGGCCGCCTCTACGGCATCGACCACGGCGTGACCTTCCACGCCGAGGACAAGCTGCGCACCCTGCTGTGGGGCTGGGCGGGGGAGCCGCTGACCGACGAGGCGCGCGAGGTGCTGACCGGGCTGGCCGCCGAGCTGGCCGAGGGCGCCCCGCTCGCCACCCGGCTGGCCGAACTGATCACCTCCGTCGAGCTGGCCGCCGTACGGGCCCGCGTGGCGCACCTGCTGCGCACCGGAACCCACCCGCAGCCGTCCGGCCAGTGGCCGTCCATCCCCTGGCCACCGGTCTGAACCGGCCATCCGTCACACGCACAGATCCGGCCAGAGCGCAAGAGTGCCGATCAAGACAACAGTGCAGGTCCGGTTCGTTTCCGGAACATGCGTCCGGTTAGGCTCGAGACATGCATGCCTGGCCCGCTTCTGAGGTCCCCGCCCTTCCTGGCAAGGGCCGCGACCTCCAGATCCACGACACCGCGACCCAGGGGACGATCACCCTCGCCCCCGGTCCCGTCGCCCGTATCTACGTCTGCGGCATCACCCCGTACGACGCGACCCACATCGGTCACGCGGCGACCTACAACGCGTTCGACCTCGTGCAGCGCGTGTGGCTCGACACCAAGCGGCAGGTCCACTACGTCCAGAACGTCACCGACGTGGACGACCCGCTCCTGGAGCGGGCGCTGCGCGACGGCCACGACTGGACCGAGCTGGCCGAGCGCGAGACCGCGCTCTTCCGCGAGGACATGACCGCCCTGCGGATGCTGCCGCCGCAGCACTACATCGGAGCCGTCGAGGCCATACCCGGCATCGTGCCGCTGGTCGAGCGGCTGCGGGACGCGGGCGCGGCGTACGAGCTCGACGGGGACGTCTACTTCTCGGTCGAGTCCGACACGCACTTCGGCGGGGTCTCGAACCTCGACGCCGAGGCGATGCGGCTGCTCTCGGCCGAGCGGGGCGGCGACCCCGACCGGCCCGGGAAGAAGAACCCGCTGGACCCGATGCTGTGGATGGCCGCCCGTCCGGGCGAGCCGAGCTGGGACGGCGGCTCGCTGGGCCGCGGCCGGCCGGGCTGGCACATCGAGTGCGTCGCCATCGCCCTGGACCACCTGGGCATGGGCTTCGACATCCAGGGCGGCGGCTCCGACCTGGCCTTCCCGCACCACGAGATGGGCGCCTCGCACGCCCAGGTGCTGACGGGCGAGTTCCCGATGGCCAAGGCCTACGTGCACGCGGGCATGGTCGCCCTGCACGGCGAGAAGATGTCGAAGTCGAAGGGCAACCTCGTCTTCGTCTCCGCCCTGCGGCGCGCCGGCGTGGACCCGGCGGCGATCCGCCTCGCCCTGCTGTCGCACCACTACCGGGCCGACTGGGAGTGGACCGACGACGTCCTCGCCGAGGCGGTGGCCCGGCTGGAGCGCTGGCGCGCGGCCGTGTCCCGGCCGGACGGCATCGCGGCGGACGCGGTCCTCGAAGAGGTCCGCGAGGCCCTGGCGAACGACCTGGACGCCCCCGCGGCGCTCGCGGCCGTGGACCGCTGGGTGGAGCTGCAGAACGCCACCGACGGCGACGACGAGTCGGCCCCCGGCCTCGTCTCGCGCACCGTCGACGCGCTCCTCGGCGTGGCCCTGTAAGCACCCTTCGCGCTGCCCCCGGCCCCACCCGGACCGGGGGCAGCGCCCTGTCCGGGTCCGGGCAGGGCCCGGGCGGGGACGGCTCCGCACAGCGGCAGCCACCCCGCGCCCGCCCGCTACGGGCTACGCCTCCGGCGGCTCGGGGGTGTCGTCCTCGCCGGGGGACGGGGCGGTCGGCGGCTCCGGATCCTCCCCGGAGGGGTCCGGCTTGCGCTTCGGGGGCCGCGTCAGGCCGGACGACGTGTCCCGCAGGTACGTCGGGTCACCCGGCTCGGCGGCCGGTCCCGCCGCCGGATCCCGCCGCCGCAGGTACCGCTCGAACTCCCGGGCGATCGCGTCGCCCGACGCCTCCGGCAGGTCCGCCGTGTCCCGCGCCTCCTCCAGCGTCTGGACGTACTCCGCCACCTCGCTGTCCTCGGCGGCCAGTTGGTCCACGCCCAGCTGCCACGCCCGCGCGTCCTCCGGCAGTTCGCCCAGCGGGATCCGGATGTCGATCAGGTCCTCCAGCCGGTTCAGCAGGGCCAGCGTCGCCTTCGGGTTGGGCGGCTGCGACACGTAGTGCGGCACCGCCGCCCACAGCGACACCGCCGGGACACCCGCGTGCGTACAGGCCTCCTGAAGGATGCCCACGATGCCCGTCGGGCCCTCGTACTTGGTCTCCTCCAGGTCCATCGTCCGCGCCAGGTCCGCGTCCGAGGTGACCCCGCTCACCGGCACCGGCCGGGTGTGCGGCGTGTCCCCGAGCAGCGCCCCGAGGATGACCACCATCTCCACGCCCAGTTCGTGGGCGAAGCCCAGGATCTCGTTGCAGAACGACCGCCACCGCATGGACGGTTCGATCCCCCGGACCAGCACCAGGTCGCGCGGCTTCGCCCCGCCGATCCGGACCACCGACAGTCGCGTCGTCGGCCACGTGATCTTCCGTACCCCGTTGTCCAGCCACACCGTCGGCCGGTTGACCTGGAAGTCGTAGTAGTCCTCGGCGTCCAGAGCCGCGAAGACCTCGCCCTTCCACTCCCGGTCCAGGTGTGCGACCGCACCGGAGGCCGCGTCACCCGCGTCGTTCCAGCCCTCGAACGCGGCCACCATGACCGGGTCGATCAGCTCGGGCACGCCCTCAAGCTCGATCACCCAGGTCTCCTTCCGAAGTTCCCTTGCGTACGTGGTCAGCCTAAGCCTTGATACGACGCCGGCCACAGCCCACGACAGAGGGGCGGTTCCCCTCGGAACCGCCCCTCTTCCCCACCTGCGTGACAGCTATGCCTTGCCGCCCAGCATCTCCTCGACGCGGGCCCGAACGGCCTCGTCGTCCAGGCCGCGGATCGTCACCGTCGTACGGCGGCGCAGCACGTCGTCGACCGTCTCGGCCCACTCGTTGTCGCGGGCGTAGGCGACCTGCGCCCAGATCTCCGGACCGTCCGGGTGGATGCGCTCGGCCAGCGCCGGGTCCTCGTTCGCCAGGCGCGCGATGTCGAAGGCCAGCGAGCCGTAGTGCGAGGCGAGGTGGCGGGCGGTGAGCGGGTCCATCCGGGTGCCCGGCTCACGGTCCACCAGCAGCCGGTGCGCGACCGCGTTGGGGTTGGCGACACCGGGCAGCGCGATCCGGCGCACGAGGGACTTCACCGGCTCCATGTCCTCGGTCAGCGGGCTGCCCGGGAGCTTCGCCAGCTTGTCCATGACCACGCGGCCGATGTGGCGGTACGTCGTCCACTTGCCGCCGGCCACCGACAGCATGCCGCCGGCGCCCTCGGAGACGACCGTCTCGCGCTTGGCCTTCTCCACGCCGCCGGGGCCGCCGGGCAGCACCCGCAGGCCCGCGAAGGCGTACGTCATCAGCGAGCGGTCGAGGTCCGCGTCCTTCACCGAGAAGGCCGCCTCGTCCAGGATCTGCGCGATGTCGGCCTCGGTGGCGCGCACGTCGCCCGGGTCGCCCTCGTACACCTCGTCGGTGGTACCGAGCAGCAGCTGGTCCTCCCACGGGAGGGCGAAGGTGATGCGGTACTTGTCGATCGGGGTGGCCATGGCGGCCTTCCACGGCGACTTGCGCTTCATGACGATGTGCGCGCCCTTGGAGAGGCGGATCGACGGCATCGAGTGCTTGTCTTCCATGCGCCGCAGGTGGTCCACCCACGGGCCGGTGGCGTTGAGCACGACGCGCGCGTCGACCCCGAACTCGGTGCCGTCGAGACGGTCCTTGAGCTCGGCGCCGGTGACCCGGCCCCGCGTCTTGCGGAGCCCGGTCACCTCGGCGTGGTTGAGGACCACCGCGCCCGACTCGACGGCCGCGCGGACCGTCATGACGGCCACGCGGGAGTCGTTCATCTGGTGGTCGTAGTAGACCGCGACGGCCTTGAGGTTGTCCGTCTTCAGGCCCGGGTTGTCGGCGGCGGCACGGGCCGGCGATATGACCTTGCCCATGCCGTCGCCGAAGGCCGAGAGGGCGGAGTAGGCGAAGACGCCCGCGCCCAGCTTGGCCGCACCGACCGGTCCGCCCTTGTAGACCGGCAGGTAGAAGGTGAGCGGGTTGACCAGGTGCGGGGCCACGTCCTTGGCCAGCACCCGGCGCTCGTGGTGGTTCTCCGCGACCAGCTTGACCGCGCCGGTCTGCAGGTAGCGCAGACCGCCGTGGACCAGCTTGGAGGAGGCCGAGGAGGTGGCGCCGGCGAAGTCGCCGGCGTCCACCATGGCAACCCGCAGGCCCGACTGCGCGGCGTGCCAGGCCACCGAGGTGCCCAGGATTCCACCGCCGATGACCAGCAGGTCGTACGTGGCCTTCGACAGCTGGTCACGGGTCTCGGCGCGGCTCGCGTTCGAACCGGCGGTCGGGTGCGTACCCAGGGCGGGAACGCTCTGCAGGCTGCTCATATCTCTTTAGCTCCTCGTCGATTGACTCAGCTGAGTGCGGTCAGCTGGCGTCTTCGTCGTCGACCCAGCCCATGGACCGCTCCACGGCCTTGAGCCAGCTCTTGTACTCGCGGTCCCGCTGCTCGGCGGGCATCCGCGGGGTCCACTCCGCCGCGCGGCGCCAGTTGGCGCGCAGGGCGTCGGTGTCGGGCCAGAAGCCGACGGCCAGGCCGGCGGCGTAGGCGGCGCCGAGGCAGGTGGTCTCGGCGACCATCGGGCGCACCACGGGGGCGTCCAGGAAGTCCGAGAGCGTCTGCATCAGCAGGTTGTTGGAGGTCATGCCGCCGTCGACCTTGAGGGCCGCGAGCTCGACGCCCGAGTCCTTGGTCATGGCGTCGGTGATCTCGCGGGTCTGCCAGGCGGTGGCCTCCAGGACGGCACGGGCGATGTGCGCCTTGGTGACGTACCGGGTCAGGCCGGCGATCACACCGCGGGCGTCGGAGCGCCAGTACGGGGCGAACAGACCGGAGAAGGCCGGCACGAAGTAGGCGCCGCCGTTGTCCTCGACCGAGGACGCCAGGGTCTCGATCTCGGCCGCGGACTTGATCAGGCCCATCTGGTCGCGCATCCACTGGACGAGCGAGCCGGTGACGGCGATGGAGCCCTCCAGCGCGTAGACCGGCTTCTGGTCGCCGATCTGGTAGCCGACCGTGGTCAGCAGGCCGCTGTAGGAGTTGATGATCTTGTCGCCGGTGTTCATCAGCATGAACGTTCCGGTGCCGTACGTGGACTTGGCCTCGCCCTCGGCGAAACAGGTCTGGCCGAAGAGGGCGGCCTGCTGGTCACCGAGCGCCGAGGCGACCGGGACACCGGCGAGGACGCCGTCCTTGACGTGCCCGTAGACCTCGGCGGAGGACTTGATCTCGGGGAGGACGTTGAGCGGGACGCCCATCGACTCCGCGATCTTCTCGTCCCACGCCAGGGTGTGCAGGTTCATGAGCATGGTGCGCGAGGCGTTGGTGACGTCGGTGACGTGCACGCCGCCCTGGGCGCCACCCGTGAGGTTCCAGATGACCCACGAGTCCATGGTGCCGAAGAGGATGTCGCCGGCCTCGGCGCGCTCGCGCAGGCCCTCGACGTTGTCGAGCAGCCAGCGGACCTTAGGGCCGGCGAAGTAGCTCGCCAGCGGCAGGCCGGTCTCGCGGCGGAAGCGGTCCTGGCCGACGTTGCGGCCGAGCTCCCGGCACAGGGCGTCGGTGCGGGTGTCCTGCCAGACCAGCGCGTTGTGCACCGGCTCGCCGGTGTGGCGGTCCCACAGGAGGGTGGTCTCGCGCTGGTTGGTGATGCCGACGGCCTTGACGTCGGCGGCGGTGATCTCGGCCTTCGCGATGGCCCCGGCGACGACCTCCTGGACGTTGGTCCAGATCTCGGCGGCGTCGTGCTCGACCCAACCCGGCTTCGGGAAGATCTGCTCGTGCTCCTTCTGGTCGACGGCGACGATGCGGCCGTCACGGTCGAAGACGATGCAGCGGGAGGAGGTGGTGCCCTGGTCGATCGCGGCGATGAAGGGGCCGGTGCTGCTGGTCATGTGGCTGCTCCTGGCAGGTCTGGTCAGTAGGCGGAATCAGGAGGGCGGTGCGGATCTTACGAACGCGGCCGTGCTGATCAGGCGAACGCGATGTTGTAAAGACCACCGGCGAGTGCGGCACCGACGAGCGGGCCGACCACCGGGATCCAGGAGTACCCCCAGTCGGAGCCGCCCTTGTTGGGCAGCGGGAGCAGGGCGTGCACGATGCGCGGACCGAGGTCGCGCACCGGGTTGATGGCGTAGCCGGTCGGGCCGCCGAGCGAGAGGCCGATGCCGACGACCACGAACGAGGTGATCAGGACGCCGATGACACCGAGGCCCTTGCCGTCGTCCTGGAGGCCCTGGGTGAGGATCGCCAGGACCAGGACGGCGGTGCCTATGATCTCGGTCGCGAGGTTCTGTACGACATTACGGATCTCGGGGCCCGTGGAGAAGATGCCGAGCACGGGACCGGCCACGTCGTGCGGGTGCGGGTCCTCCGGACCGAGCTTGGCGTCGCGGATGTGCTCCGGGTCCGCCAGGTGCACGCGGAACTGGCCGTAGTAGGTGATCCACATCAGGACCGCGCCGAGCATGGCGCCGAGCAGCTGGCCGGCGAAGTAGACCGGGGTGTCGCCCCACTCGCCGGTCTTGACCGCGAGGCCGACGGTGACCGCCGGGTTGAGGTGCGCACCCGAGAGCGGCGCGGAGACGTAGGCGGCGATCAGTACGGCGAATCCCCAGCCGAACGTGATGGCGAGCCAGCCCGCGTTGCGGGCCTTGGAGCTCTTGAGCGTCACTGCGGCGCAGACGCCACCGCCGAGCAGTGTGAGCAGGGCGGTACCGATGGTCTCGCCGATGAAGATGTCGGAGCTGGACACCCGCGACTCCTTACGTACGTCCAGGGGTGGGCGGACACCGGGTCCCTCCGGTGGTTCCGCGCACTCGGTGAGTGCTGCACCGGTCCATGGCCTTGTCGCATACTAGCGCGTATTGCCGGTAGCTGTTCGACAATGCCGACCGATGAACGGCAGTTTTCCGCCCAGGTGAAGAATGCGTCAAGGGCTGGCCAGGCCAAAGTGTCGGATCGTTACCACTCGGTGCGATCAACCAAATCCAGCCATTCGATGGCCAGGATGTGGCGAAAAATGGGCATGATGCGGCCAGGGTGTGGCCGCATCGTGCTAGAGGGGGCTCAGAACCGGCCTGCGCCGAGATCGCGTGAAACCGCGCGCGCACAGTCCCGCACCGACGCCACGAGGGACGCACGGGGCTCCCCGGACTCCCCGCAGACCCGCTCCACGGCGCCCGCCACCGCCACCGCGCCGACCGGCATCCGGCGCCGGTCGTGGATCGGCGCCGCCACCGAGGCGAGCCCCTCCCACGTCTCCTCGACGTCGGAAGCCCAGCCCCGCGCCCGCGTCAGGCTCAGGACCTCTTCGAAACCGACACCGTCCGTGACCGTCCGAGGGGTGAACGCCTCACGCTCCGCCTCCGTCACCTGGGTGTGCGCGACGGGGTCGTACGCGGACAGCACCTTGCCCAGCGCGGTGGAGTGCAGCGGCTGCATGGCCCCCACCTCCAGCACCTGGCGGCTGTCGTCGGGCCGGAACACGTGGTGCATGATCAGCACCCCGCTCTTGTGCAGCACCCCCACGTACACGCTCTCGCCGCTCGCCCGGGCCAGGTCGTCCGTCCAGACCAGGGCGCGGGCGCGCAGCTCGTGCACGTCCAGGTAGCTGTTGCCCAGGCGCAGCAGCTCCGCGCCCAGCTGGTAGCGACCGGAGGCCGGGTCCTGCTCCACGAAGCCCTCGGCCTGCAAGGTGCGCAGGATGCCGTGCGCCGTGCCCTTGGCCAGTCCGAGCGAGGAGGCCACGTCGGAGAGCCCCAGCCGGCGCTCTCCGCCCGCCAGGAGCCGCAGCATCGCAGCGGCTCGTTCGAGCGACTGGATGTTCCGTGCCATCGCGCAGCCTCCTGCTGACCTTGCTGTCATTACTGACCATCTTGATGCGGTTCGACAATGCTGAACAGTATCGGTCGATGTCGACCTTGCGCACGAGGGGGAACTGTTCGCCGTACCGTCGCCGGGACACCCTTGGCAACCCCCGCCACAGAATGCAGTCCGCCACGTGGGACACCCGCACCGGGGCAGGTGCCTCGCGGTTACGCTGACGACGTGCACCCTTGACACAGAGGGGGTGCAAAGCCGACAGCCGTCGCATCCCAGGGAGCACAACCATGGCTTCGTTGCCCAACCCGCCCGCCGACACCCAGACCCGGGCCGATGCCCTGCGAGAGGCGCTCGCGACCCGTGTGGTCGTCGCCGACGGGGCCATGGGAACGATGCTCCAGGCGCAGGACCCCACGATGGAGGACTTCCAGCAGCTGGAGGGCTGCAACGAGGTCTTGAACGTCACCCGTCCCGACATCGTGCGTTCGGTGCACGAGGCGTACTTCTCGGTGGGTGTGGACTGCGTCGAGACGAACACGTTCGGTACGAACTATGCGGCGCTGGCCGAGTACGACATCGCCGAGCGCAACTTCGAGCTGTCCGAGGCGGGTGCGCGGATCGCCCGCGAGGTCGCCGACGAGTTCACCGCGGACACCGGGCAGCAGCGTTGGGTGCTCGGCTCCATGGGCCCCGGCACGAAGCTGCCCACCCTGGGCCACATCGCCTACGGCCAGATCCGTGACGCCTACCAGATCAACGCCGAGGGTCTGATCACCGGCGGTGCAGATGCGCTGCTGGTGGAGACCACCCAGGACCTCCTCCAGACGAAGTCCTCCATCATCGGTGCCCGCCGGGCGATGGAGGCGCTGGGGGTGAGTGTGCCGCTGATCTGCTCGGTGACGGTGGAGACCACCGGCACGATGCTCCTGGGTTCGGAGATCGGTGCGGCGCTGACGGCGTTGGAGCCGCTGGGCATCGACATGATCGGGCTGAACTGCGCCACCGGTCCCGCCGAGATGAGCGAGCACCTGCGCTATCTGGCGCGCAACGCCCGGATCCCGCTGTCCTGCATGCCCAACGCCGGCCTGCCCGTCCTGACCAAGCAGGGCGCGCACTACCCGCTGACCGCCCCCGAGCTGGCGGACGCCCAGGAAACCTTCGTCCGCGAGTACGGGCTGTCCCTGGTGGGTGGCTGCTGTGGTACGACGCCGGAGCATCTGCGGCAGGTGGTGGAGCGGGTCCGCGGCACGGCGGTCGTCCCGCGCGATCCGCAGCCCGAGCCGGGCGCCGCCTCCCTCTACCAGACGGTGCCGTTCCGTCAGGACACCTCCTACATGGCGATCGGTGAGCGGACGAACGCGAACGGGTCGAAGAAGTTCCGTGAGGCGATGCTGGAGGGGCGCTGGGACGACTGTGTGGAGATGGCGCGGGACCAGATCCGTGAGGGCGCGCACATGCTCGACCTGTGTGTCGACTATGTGGGCCGCGACGGGGTCGCGGACATGGAGGAACTCGCGGGTCGTTTCGCGACTGCCTCCACGTTGCCGATCGTGTTGGACTCGACCGAGGTTCCCGTGATCCGGGCGGGTCTGGAGAAGCTGGGTGGGCGTGCGGTCATCAACTCGGTGAACTACGAGGACGGTGACGGTCCCGAGTCCCGTTTCGCGAAGGTCACCCGGCTGGCCCAGGAGCACGGTGCGGCGTTGATCGCGCTGACCATCGACGAGGAGGGTCAGGCCCGCACCGTCGAGCACAAGGTGGCCATCGCCGAGCGCCTGATCGAGGACCTGACGGGGAACTGGGGGATCCGTGAGTCGGACATCCTCATCGACACCTTGACCTTCACGATCTGCACCGGTCAGGAGGAGTCGCGGGGCGACGGCATCGCCACGATCGAGGCGATCCGCGAGCTCAAGCGCCGCCACCCCGACGTCCAGACCACCCTCGGCCTGTCCAACATCTCCTTCGGTCTGAATCCGGCGGCGCGGGTGCTGCTGAACTCGGTGTTCCTGGACGAGTGTGTGAAGGCCGGTCTGGACTCGGCGATCGTGCACGCCTCCAAGATCCTGCCGATCGCCCGGTTCGACGAGGAGCAGGTCACCACCGCCCTGGATCTGATCTACGACCGGCGTGGTGAGGGCTACGACCCGCTGCAGAAGCTGATGGCCCTGTTCGAGGGCGTCAACACCAAGTCGCTGAAGGCCGGGCGGGCCGAGGAGCTTCTCGCGCTGCCGTTGGACGAGCGGTTGCAGCGGCGGATCATCGACGGGGAGAAGAACGGCTTGGAGGCCGACCTCGACGAGGCGCTGGAGACCCGGCCGGCCCTGGACATCGTCAACGACACCCTGCTGGAGGGCATGAAGGTCGTCGGTGAGCTGTTCGGGTCGGGGCAGATGCAGCTGCCGTTCGTGCTGCAGTCGGCGGAGGTGATGAAGACGGCGGTGGCCTATCTGGAGCCGCACATGGAGAAGACCGACGACGAGGGCAAGGGCACCATCGTCCTGGCCACCGTCCGCGGGGACGTCCACGACATCGGGAAGAACCTTGTCGACATCATCTTGACGAACAACGGCTACAACGTCGTCAACATCGGTATCAAGCAGCCGGTCTCCGCGATCCTGGAAGCCGCGCAGGAACACAAGGCCGACGTGATCGGCATGTCGGGTCTGCTGGTGAAGTCCACCGTGATCATGAAGGAGAACCTTCAGGAGCTCAACCAGCGCAAGCTGGCCGCCGACTACCCGGTGATCCTCGGCGGCGCCGCCCTCACCCGCGCCTACGTCGAACAGGACCTCCACGAGATCTACGAGGGCGAGGTCCGCTACGCCCGCGACGCCTTCGAAGGCCTGCGCCTCATGGACGCCCTCATCGCCGTCAAGCGCGGCGTGCCCGGCGCGACCCTGCCCGAGCTCAAGCAGCGCCGCGTCGCCAAGCGCGACACGCCCGCCCTCCAGGTGGAGGAGCCCGAGGAGCCGGGCGGCCGCTCGGACGTGTCCGTCGACAACCCGGTGCCCACCCCGCCCTTCTGGGGCACCCGCGTGGTGAAGGGCATCCCGCTCAAGGACTACGCCTCCTGGCTCGACGAGGGCGCCCTCTTCAAGGGCCAGTGGGGCCTCAAGCAGGCCCGTGCGGGCGGGGCCACGTACGAGGAGCTCGTCGAGAGCGAGGGCCGCCCGCGGCTGCGCGGCCTCCTGGAGAAGCTGCACACCGAGAACCTGCTGGAGGCGGCCGTCGTCTACGGCTACTTCCCCTGCGTCTCCAAGGGCGACGACCTGATCATCCTCGATGACGACGGCAACGAGCGGACCCGCTTCACCTTCCCGCGCCAGCGCCGCGGCCGCCGGCTGTGCCTGGCCGACTTCTTCCGCCCGGAGGAGTCCGGCGAGACCGACGTCGTCGGCCTCCAGGTGGTCACCGTCGGCTCGAAGATCGGCGAGGCCACAGCCAAGCTCTTCGAGTCCGACTCCTACCGCGAGTACCTCGAGCTGCACGGCCTCTCCGTCCAGCTCGCCGAGGCCATGGCCGAGTACTGGCACGCCCGCGTCCGCGCCGAGCTCGGCTTCGGCGGCGAGGACCCGGCCCAGGTCGAGGACATGTTCGACCTCAAGTACCGCGGCGCCCGCTTCTCGCTCGGTTACGGTGCCTGCCCCGACCTGGAGGACCGCGCCAAGATCGCGGACCTCCTGCAGCCGGAGCGGATCGGCGTCCACCTGTCGGAGGAGTTCCAGCTCCATCCGGAGCAGTCCACGGACGCGATCGTGATTCACCACCCCGAAGCGAAGTATTTCAACGCACGCTGAGGTCAACCGACGTACACTTGTCGGTCCCATACAGGCCGGTCGCCTGTTCCCAGGGGAATGCCCCGCGGGAAGAGGTGACCGGCCTTCTCGTCCCTTCGAGAGGTACGCGCATGACGAGCACCATTCCCGCCCCCGTCGCCCGTACGGCCGACGGTTCGGCCCTGCAGGCGGTGCTGCTCGACATGGACGGCACCCTGGTGGACACCGAGGGCTTCTGGTGGGAGATCGAGGCGGAGATCTTCCAGGAGCTCGGCCACCGGCTGGAGGACGCATGGCGGGACGTGGTCGTCGGCGGCCCGATGAGTCGCAGCGCGACCTTCCTGATCGAGGCGACCGGCGCCGCCATCGGCCTCGCCGAGCTGAGCGTGCTGCTCAACGAGCGCTTCGAGGCCCGCATCGCGGACCGGGTGCCGCTGATGCCCGGCGCCGAGCGGCTGCTCGCCGAGCTGGCCCGGCACAACGTGCCCACCGCCCTCGTCTCCGCCTCGCACCGCCGGGTCATCGACCGCGTCCTGCTCACCCTGGGCCGCGACCGCTTCACGATGACGGTCGCCGGGGACGAGGTCGCCCGTACCAAGCCGCACCCCGACCCGTACCTGTTCGCGGCGCGGACGCTGGGCGCCCACCCCTCGCGCTGCGCGGTCATCGAGGACACCAGGACCGGGGTGGCGGCCGCCGAGGCCGCCGGCTGCCGGGTCGTGGCGATCCCCTCGGTGGGCGTGATCGAACCGGCTCCCGGGCGTACGGTCGTGCGCTCGCTGGAGGACGTGGACCTGGCGTTCCTGCGCTCCCTCATCGCGCCGATGAACTGAGCCGAGGACCGGACGGGTGAGCGGAGCGGGGGAGCCGGGCGGGCGAACCGGGCCGGCGCCCGCCGCTCCCGGCACCACCCCCTGTTACCCACGGCAACATCGGCACGCACGGCTGCCCCCCGATACGGACCGGCACGCCCTGAGCACGCTCCGTACCGAACGGAACGCCTGTGGGATCGAGGTCCAGCGGAAGGATCTTCCGTCGCAGGCCCCGGAGGCTGAAATTCCATCCCATCTCGGACGGTTGCTCAGAGTGAGCTTGGTCACCCGTCAACCCCCCCATGGGCCTGTCCGAGGCCCCCTGCACCTTCCCTTGTGTCCGGATTGATCAGTCCCTGACCGAATCTGCGCCCCCCTGCGCATGAACAGGCAGTTCGCTCCCATCACGGTGCGATTACACCCCAAGTCCGGCCAGTTCCAGCCATCCCGTCCCGGGCCACTAGTGTCAGCGCGGGCACTACGCCGCACCTCTGCCGTCCCGGACGCACACCCCTGTGCCGGGACCGCGTGGACCGATCGTCACTACACCGGCCCGATCGTTCCGCCCTGAACGGGCGACCGCCGCGAAGTGCCCTTTATGCCGCTTTGAGCAAGTGCCGGTTACAGGGAGTACTTCCAGCATGAACCGCAAGACCTTGGTGCTGACGGCCGCGGCCGGACTGCTCACCCCCGTGCTCGCCGCATGCGGCAGCGCGAGCGGCGGAGGAGCAGGATCCGGAGCGATCGTCGTCGGCACCACCGACCGGTTCGAGGCCGCAGACTTCGCTCCCGCCCCCTTCGACCCGGCCTACGCCTACGACGCCGGCGCCTGGAACGTCCTGCGCCAGACCGTCCAGACGCTGATGCACACCCCCCGCGGCGGCGGCCAGCCCGTCCCCGAAGCGGCCTCCTCCTGCCGCTTCACCGACGCCGGCAACGAGAGCTACCGCTGCACCCTGCGCCCCGGGCTGAAGTTCGCCGACGGCGAGCCGCTCACCGCCAAGGACGTCAAGTTCTCCCTCGACCGCGTCCTCGCCATCAAGGACGAGAACGGCCCGTCCTCGCTGCTCTCCACCCTCGACAACGTCGAGGTCAAGGGCGCCGACACCGTCGTCTTCCACCTGAAGACCCCGGACGCGACCTTCCCGTTCAAGCTCTCCACCCCCGCCGCCGGCATCGTCAGCGAGAAGAACTACGACGCCAAGAAGCTCCGCGAGGGCTTCGCCGTGGACGGCTCCGGCCCGTACACGATGAAGGCCGAGGTCAAGGGCAACCAGCTGGTCCGCGCCGTCTTCACCAAGAACCCGCACTACAAGGGCGACCTCAAGCTGCAGAACGACAAGGTCGAACTGCGCACGTTCGCCGACTCCCCGGCCATGGGCAAGGCGCTCACCGACGGGAAGATCCACATGGTCTCCCGCACCCTGTCGCCCGCCCAGATCACGCAGTTCTCCGCGCAGCCGCCCAAGGGCGTCAAGCTCGTCCCGATGCCCGGCCTGGAGATCCGCTACATCGGCTTCAACACCGAGGCGCCCGTCGTCAAGGACAAGGCCGTGCGCCAGGCGCTCGCCGCCGCCGTCGACCGCGGCGCACTGATCTCCAAGGTCTACGGCAAGTCCGCGCAGCCGCTCTACTCGCTGGTCCCCACCACCGTGACCGGCCACGTCAACTCCTTCTACAACAAGTACGGCGAGGCCAACACGGCCAAGGCCGCCGCGCTGCTGAAGGACGCCGGGATCAAGACCCCGGTCAAGCTGACGCTGCACTACACCAACGACCACTACGGCGACGGCACGGCCGCCGAGTTCGAGGCCCTCAAGGCCCAGCTCAACTCCACCCAGCTCTTCGACATCACCGTCCAGGGCAGCGAGTGGGCCGACTTCCGCCCCGCGCAGAAGAAGGGCGACCACGCCGCCTACGGGCTCGGCTGGTTCCCCGACTACGCGGACGCCGACAACTTCCTCGCCCCGTTCCTGGAGCAGGACAACTTCCTGGGCACGCCGTACGCCAACAACACGGTGCGCACCAGGCTCATCCCCGAATCGCGGCGCGCGGCCGACCGAGGCGTCGCCGTTCCCGCGATCACGGAGATACAGGACATCGTCGCCGAGGACGTGCCCGTCCTGCCCCTGTGGCAGGGCAAGCAGTACGTCGCCGCACGCGACGGGATCACCGGAGTGGAGTGGTCGGTCAACGCCATCTCCGACCTCCAGCTGTGGGAGCTCGGCCGCGGCGTAAGCGGCTGAGCAAGGCAACGACCGGCAGCGGGTGTCGCGAGCCGGGCAACGAAACAGTTCGACTGTGAAGGACGTTCGCGTGAATCGACGTAACCAGTGGCTGGCGGCTCCGCTCGGCGCAGCCACCGCCGCCGCGCTGCTCAGCGGTTGCGGTTCGACCGATGGCTCCAATGCCGGCAGCGGCAAGGGCGTGGTCATGGGCATATCCGACAAGGTGAAGTCCACCGACCCCGCCGCGGGCTACGACCCGGGCTCCTGGCTGCTCTTCAACAACGTCTTCCAGTCGCTGCTGAGCTTCCCCAAGGGCGGCACCACGCCCGAGCCCGACGCCGCGCAGTCCTGCGCCTTCGAGGGCGGCGACAGCAAGCTCTACAAGTGCACCCTGCGCGAGGGCCTGAAGTTCAGCAACGGCCACAGCCTCACCGCGAAGGACGTCAAGTTCTCCTTCGAGCGCACGCTGAAGATCAACGACGAGAACGGCCCCGCCGTGATGCTCGCGTCGATCGCCGGCATCGACGCCCCCGACGACAAGACCGTCGTCTTCCGCCTCAAGACCTCCGACGCGACCTTCCCGAGCAAGATCGCCTCCGGTGCGGGCTCCATCGTCGACCACAGCGAGTACCCGGCGGACAAGCTGCGTACGGACAACAAGGCGATCGGCTCCGGCGTCTACAAGCTCGACTCGTTCAACGAGAAGAGCGCCACCTTCTCCGTCAACGAGTCCTACAGCGGCAAGGCCAAGGCCAAGAACACCGGCGTCACGCTGAAGTTCTTCAACGGCGACCAGAGCGGCCTCAAGAAGGTCCTGGAGAGCGGCGACGTGGACTTCGCGTTCCGCGGCCTCGCCGCCAAGGACATCGCCGCCCTCGCCTCGACCAAGACCGGCGACAACAAGGTCGACGTCGTCCAGGGCACCGGCGCCGAGGTCGAGCACATGGTCTTCAACGTCAACGACCCCGTCGTCGGCAAGCTGCCCGTCCGCAAGGCCATCGCCTACCTCGTGGACCGCGAGGCCCTCGTCCGCGACGTGTACGCGGGCACCGCCACCGCGCTCTACTCCATCGTGCCGACCGGCATCGCCGGCCACACGACCCCCTTCTTCGACCGCTACGGCGGCACCCCCCAGCCCGAGAAGGCCAAGGCCGTCCTCAAGGCCGCCAACATCACCGGCAAGGTCAAGCTCACCCTGTACTCGACCCCCTCCCGCTACGGCCCCTCCACGGACCAGCAGTTCGAGGTCATCGCCAAGCAGCTCAACGAGAGCGGCCTGTTCGACGCCGACGTCAAGTCCGTCGAGTTCGAGCAGTACGAGAAGGACATCCAGGACGGCAAGTACGGCATCTACGTGAAGGGCTGGGTCCCCGACTACCCGGACGCCGACAACTTCACGCAGCCGTTCTTCGGCCCGGACAACGTCCTGCGCAACAACTACGACAACAAGGAGATCACCGGGACCATCATCCCGTCGACCTCCGCGAAGTCCGACCGCACCGCGGCCAACACCGACTACAACCGGCTCCAGGACATCGTCGCCGACGAGCTCCCGATCCTCCCGCTCTGGCAGGGCAAGCAGTACGCCGTCACCCGCCAGAACGTGAACGGCCTCCAGTGGTCCCTCGACGCCTCCACCGTCTTCCGCTTCTGGGAGATCAGCAAGGGCTGACCCGACCGGGCCACGCACGACGGGCCGGCAGCCGCACCACGCGGCTGCCGGCCCGTTCCGCCACCCCGCGGCCCTACTGGGCGCCGGGACGCACCAGACCGCTCTCGTACGCGTACACGGCCGCCTGCACCCGGTCGCGCAGCCCCAGCTTCGTCAGCACGTGCCCCACATGCGTCTTGACCGTCGTCTCGCTCACGAACAGGTCCGCCGCGATCTCCGCGTTCGACAGCCCCCGGGCCACCAGCTTCAGCACCTCGACCTCACGCTCGGTCAACGTCCCCAGCGTGTCCGGGACGCTCTCCTCACCCGACGGCAGATGCCCCGCGTACTTGTCCAGCAGCCGCCGCGTGATGCTCGGCGCGAGCATCGCCTCACCGCCCGCCACCACCCGGATCGCCTGCACCAGCTCCGCCGCCGGCGCGTCCTTCAGCAGGAACCCGCTCGCCCCCGCCCGCAGCGCCTCCACCACGTACTCGTCCAGATCGAACGTGGTCAGCACCAGCACCTTCGCCGGACCGTCCCGGCCCGGACCGGTGATCTGCCGGGTCGCCTCCACCCCGTCCATCCGCGGCATCCGGATGTCCATCAGCACCACGTCGGGCTGCAACGCCCGCACCTGGTCCAGCGCCTGCAGACCGTCCCCGGCCTCACCCACCACCGCCAGGTCCTCCTCGGCCTCCAGGATCATCCGGAAGCCGGTGCGCAGAAGTGGCTGGTCGTCGACCAGCAGGACGCGGATGGCCACGGGGTCTACCTCGTATTCGTCGGACGGCTACGGCGGGCCCGTCCATTCTGCCCTGATCCGACGATCATGACGGCGCCGGGCGTTCCGACCCCGGCCGGGGCACGATCGCCAGCGGATACGGCGGGGGAGTCCCCCCGAACTCCGGACACACCGCCTGATGATCACACCAGCCGCACAGCTTCGTCGGCCGCGGCCGCCACTCACCCGACTCCGTCGCCTCCCGGATCGCCTCCCACAGCGCGAGCAGCTTGCGCTCCACCCGCTCCAGGTCCGCCACCACCGGGTCGTACGTCAACACGTCACCACTGCCCAAATACACCAGCTGTAGCCGCCGCGGCACCACCTGCTTCAGCCGCCACACCACCAGCGCGTAGAACTTCATCTGGAACAGCGCACCCTCGGCGTACTCCGGCCGCGGCGCCTTGCCCGTCTTGTAGTCGACGATCCGCACCTCACCCGTCGGCGCCACGTCCACCCGGTCGATGATCCCCCGCAGCCGAAGACCCGACTCCAGCTCCGTCTCCACGAAGAACTCCCGCTCCACCGGCTCCAGCCGCGTCGGGTCCTCCAACGTGAACCAGCGCTCGACCAGCGCCTCCGCCTCCGTCAGCCACCGCGCCAGCCCCGCCCCCTCATCACCCTCCGGGAACAGCTCCGTCAGCTCCGGCTTCGCCTCCAGCAACCGGTCCCACTGCCCCGGCACCAGCGCCTTCGCCCGCGGAGCCGTCCGCTCCGGCGCCGGATGATCAAACAACCGCTCCAGCACCGCATGCACCAACGTCCCGCGGGTAGCCGCAGCACTGGGCTTCTCCGGCAGCTTGTCGATCACCCGAAACCGGTACAGCAGGGGGCACTGCATGAAATCGCTCGCCCGCGAAGGGGAGAGCGAAGCGGGCGCCACCGCACTCGGCGTCACGGCATCGGCTGCGCCTGGCACAGCACCGGGGCTCGTCGTCATGGACAAAACCCTACGACCCGCCACCGACAGCACGCGCATACCATCGACTCCGGCCCCCCTCGCACTGCATGATCGGAGCATCACAGCCCGCTTACGCACTGCGGACCACACTGGAAACACCGATCCCCGGAACTCCCTCCGGGGAACCCCGAGGAACGAAGGACAGCCGTGGCAGACACCGACGAGACCGGCGAGCGCGCGGGCCGGCGCTCAGGACCGGGCGGCGGACTCCTCATGGGCCGCCCCTTCGGCGTACCCGTCTACGTCTCGCCCAGCTGGTTCCTCGTCGCCGCCCTCATCACCTGGGTCTTCGGCGACCAGCTCGACCGCATCCTGCCCGACCTCGGACCCGTCCGCTACCTCGTCTCCCTCTTCTTCGCCGTCGCCTTCTACGCCTCCGTCCTCGTCCACGAACTCGCGCACACCGTCGCCGCCCTCCGCTTCAAACTCCCCGTGCGCCGCATCCAGCTCCAGTTCTTCGGCGGAGTCTCCGAGATCGAGAAGGAATCCGAGACCCCCGGCCGCGAATTCGTCCTCGCGTTCGTCGGCCCCCTCCTCTCCCTCCTCCTCGCCGGCGCCTTCTACCTCGGCATGAAAGCCGTCGAACCGGCCAGCGTCCCCGGCGTCCTCCTCGCCGGCCTGATGATCTCCAACCTCCTCGTCGCCGCCTTCAACCTGCTCCCCGGCCTCCCCCTCGACGGCGGCCGCATGCTCCGCGCCGTCATCTGGGGCATCACCGGCAAGCCCATGGCCGGCACCGTCGCCGCCGCCTGGGTCGGCCGCGGCCTCGCCGTCGCCGTCCTCCTCGGCCTGCCCCTGCTCACCCACACCGGACTCCTCGGCAACCGCACCCAGGAGATCGGCGGCATGAACACCGTCATGGACGCCCTGCTCGCCGCCATCCTCGCCGCCATCATCTGGACCGGAGCGGGCAACAGCCTGCGCATGGCCCGCCTGCGCGCACACCTGCCCGAACTGCGCGCCCGCACCCTCACCCGACGCGCCATCCCCGTCGAGAACGCCACCCCCCTCTCCGAAGCCCTCCGCCGCGCCAACGAAGCCGGCGCCCGCGCCCTCGTCGTCGTCGACGGCCAAGGCGACCCCACCGCCATCGTCCGCGAGAGCGCCATCGCCTCCGTCCCCGAACACCGCCGCCCCTGGGTCGCCGTCAGCACCCTCGCCCAGGACCTCACCGACGGCATGAAGGTTTCCGCGGAACTCACCGGCGAGGAACTCCTCGACCGCCTCCGCGCCACCCCCGCGAGCGAGTACCTCGTCCTCGAACCCGGCGGCACCATCTACGGCGTCCTGTCCACCCTCGACGTCGAAAAGGCCTTCGTGAAGGCCATGGCACGGCCCCAGTCCTGAAGCCAATACACTGGTCACATGTCCGAACCGACCGGTGCCGCCCGCCGACGCGGGCCCTTCGAGGTCGGGGACCAGGTTCAGCTCACCGACCCCAAGGGCCGCCACTACACGTTCACGCTCGAAGCCGGGAAGAATTTCCACACCCACAAGGGTTCCTTCCCCCACGACGAGCTGATCGGTGCCCCCGAGGGCAGTGTTGTCCGTACCACGGGCAACGTCGCCTACCTCGCGCTGCGTCCCCTGCTCCCCGACTATGTCCTGTCCATGCCCCGCGGCGCCGCCGTGGTCTACCCCAAGGACGCCGGCCAGATCCTGGCCTTCGCCGACATCTTCCCCGGCGCCCGCGTCGTGGAAGCGGGCGTCGGCTCCGGCTCCCTGAGCAGCTTCCTGCTGCGCGCCATCGGCGACCAGGGCATGCTCCACAGCTACGAGCGCCGCGCGGACTTCGCCGAGATCGCCACCGCCAACGTGGAACGCTACTTCGGCGGCCCCCACCCGGCCTGGCAGCTGACCGTCGGCGACCTCCAGGACAACCTGTCCGACACCGACGTCGACCGCGTCATCCTCGACATGCTCGCCCCCTGGGAGTGCCTCGAGGCCGTCTCCAAGGCACTCGTTCCCGGCGGCATCCTCTGCTGCTACGTGGCCACCACCACCCAGCTGTCCAAGACCGTCGAGTCCATCCGCGAGATCGGCTGCTTCGCCGAGCCGCAGCCCTGGGAATCGATGATCCGCAACTGGCACGTCGAGGGCCTGGCCGTCCGCCCGGACCACCGCATGATCGGCCACACCGGCTTCCTCGTCACCGCCCGCCGCCTCGCCGACGGCGTCGAGCCGCCCATGCGCCGCCGCCGCCCGGCCAAGGGCGCCTACGGCGAGGACTACGACGGCCCCGGCAGCGACCGCTCCGCCTGACCGCTCCGCGTCACCGCACCGCCGACCCAACACGACGGCGCTGTGGCGCAGTTCCCCGGACCGACCGGGAACTGCGCCACAGCGCCTTTTCGTTGTCCGGGTGCCGACCCCCGTCCCGTCCGGGAACACACCGGACCGGACCCAGCCGTTCCACCCCCGTGTGAGGTATGGCACGATGCTGGCTCCCCGTCACCCTTCGCACAGGAGACACCCCGCGTGCTGCACAGCCCCGCCGAGCTGACGCCGATCCCGGACACCCTGGCGCACAGCATGGCCAGGCCCCTCCACTGGCTCGCCACGGCCACCGCCATGGCCGCCGTCATAGCCACAGCGGGACTCGTACAGCCGGCCACCGGCACCCCTGCCGCCACGCCGGGCCCCACCGCGAACGGCCCCCAGGCCGCCGCTCCCGACGCCGCAGCCGCCACCTACCCCCTCGACTGCAACGGCGCCCCCCAGACCGTCACCGCCACCGCCCAGGGCGACCTCGACGGCGACGCCCGCCCCGAGACCGTCGCCGCCGTCCGCTGCGCAGCCGGCTCCGGCACCCCGCCCCACGCGATCTACGTCCTCACCCAGGACCGCACCGAAGGCGCCCGCCCCCGCGTCGTCGCCACCCTCCTCGACACCGGAAAACGACAGACCGCCACGGAACTCACCGTGCGCGACCGCGTCGTCACCGCCACCCTCCTCGGCTACTCCGCCCCCGCCGTACCGCGCTGCTGCCCCGACACGAAGCAGCTCGCCAAGTGGCGCTGGAGCGACGGAAAATTCCGCCAGGAGCTGACGGACTCAGCCGCCAGGAGTGTTTGAAACGTCACTCGGCGTCAGGACCGAACACTTCCACCCTGTCCGAAACGCGCCTTACGTGAATACAGTCCCCCGGGCATTCCTTCGCCGAGTCGACCACGTCCTGGAGCAGCGTCAACGGAACCGGAGTGGTCGCCCCCGCGTCCTGCAGCAGCTCGTCCTCAGGGCTCTTCACGTACGCCAGACCATCGATGTCCAGCTCGAACACCTCCGGCGCGTACTGCGCACAGATGCCGTCCCCGGTACACAGGTCCTGGTCGATCCAGACCTCAAGCGGCTCGCCGGCCTCACCGGCCGCGCCCGTCGGAGCCTCGTGCTGCACGGTCATATCTCCTGCCGTTCCCTGCGCTGAGTGATCCATCCCGGTCACAACCCGCAGCAAGTCGCGCGGGCCCTGACGGGTGTTGAACAGTTCGACCTTACAACCGGCCGCTTCCCGAGTTTGATGGGTGGGTATTTCCTTGGCGTGAGGGAGTACGCAAGGGTGAAGATCGGACACACCTCTACCGTCTTTGTGATCTAGGGGTTTCAATCACCACCAGCCCAGGTAGGGTCAGGAAGCGTCCAGCTCCCCTTGGAGGAGGTGAGGACCGTGGCAGCCCACGACGACGACATCAACCGCGGCATCCGGCCCGGGCGAGGGTCTGAGGACCCCGCCGGCCAGGTTGCCTATCTCGAGCAGGAAATCGCCGTCCTGCGACGTAAGCTCGCCGACTCTCCGCGACACACGAGGATTCTCGAAGAGCGGATCGTCGAGCTGCAGACAAATCTTGCCGGCGTATCCGCACAGAACGAACGACTCGCGAATACCCTCCGTGAGGCCCGGGACCAGATCGTGGCCCTCAAGGAGGAAGTCGACCGGCTCGCCCAGCCGCCGGCCGGCTTCGGTGTCTTCCTGCAGGCCAACGAGGACGGCACCGTCGACATCTTCACCGGAGGCCGAAAGCTCCGCGTGAACGTCAGCCCCAGCGTCGACCCGGAAGACCTCCGGCGCGGCCAGGAGGTCATGCTCAACGAGGCCCTCAACGTGGTCGAGGCCATGGAATTCGAGCGGGCCGGGGACATCGTCACCCTCAAGGAGATCCTCGAGGACGGCGAGCGCGCCCTGGTCGTCGGGCACACCGACGAGGAGAGGGTGGTGAGGCTCGCCGAGCCGCTCCTGGACATCACCATCCGCCCCGGCGACGCCCTCCTGCTCGAACCCCGCTCCGGCTACGTCTACGAGGTCGTCCCCAAGAGCGAGGTCGAAGAACTCGTCCTCGAAGAGGTCCCCGACATCGACTACGACAAGATCGGCGGCCTGGGCGACCAGATCGAGCTGATCCGCGACGCGGTCGAGCTCCCGTACCTCTACCCGGACCTGTTCAAGGAACACGAACTGCGGCCCCCGAAGGGCATCCTGCTCTACGGCCCGCCCGGCTGCGGCAAGACGCTCATCGCCAAGGCCGTCGCCAACTCCCTTGCCAAGAAGGTCGCCGAGGTGACCGGCCAGCCCGCCGGGAAGTCCTACTTCCTGAACATCAAGGGCCCCGAACTCCTCAACAAGTACGTCGGCGAGACCGAGCGGCACATCCGCCTCGTCTTCCAGCGTGCCCGGGAGAAGGCGAGCGAGGGCACCCCCGTCATCGTCTTCTTCGACGAGATGGAATCCCTCTTCCGCACCCGCGGATCCGGAGTCAGCTCGGACGTGGAGAACACCATCGTCCCCCAGCTGCTCGCCGAGATCGACGGCGTGGAAGGCCTGGAGAACGTCATCGTCATCGGCGCCTCCAACCGCGAGGACATGATCGACCCCGCCATCCTGCGCCCCGGCCGCCTCGACGTGAAGATCAAGATCGAGCGCCCGGACGCCGAGGCCGCGAAGGACATCTTCGCGAAGTACCTCAAGGCCTCGCTGCCCCTGCACACGGACGACCTGTCCGAGCACCAGGGCTCCAAGGACGGCACCGTCCACAGCATGATCCAGACCGTCGTCGAGCAGATGTACGCCGAAACCGAGGAGAACCGCTTCCTCGAGGTCACGTACGCCAACGGCGACAAGGAAGTCCTCTACTTCAAGGACTTCAACTCGGGCGCGATGATCCAGAACATCGTGGACCGTGCGAAGAAGATGGCGATCAAGGCCTTCCTCGAGCACAACCAGAAGGGCCTCCGGGTCTCCCACCTCCTCCAGGCGTGCGTGGACGAGTTCAAGGAGAACGAGGACCTGCCCAACACCACCAACCCGGACGACTGGGCCCGAATCTCCGGAAAGAAGGGAGAGCGGATCGTATTCATCCGCACCCTCGTCACCGGAAAGCAAGGCGCGGACACCGGACGCTCCATCGACACGGTGGCGAACACCGGTCAGTACCTCTGAAGCGGAGCGGCTGCGGATGCCCGCCCCGGGCATCCGCAGCCGACTGCTTTACCCGACCGCTTTACCGGCCGCTTTTCAGCCGGTGAAAGGGCGGATTCAATGACGGAAATGATCTCCCCACGAGCGCGCAGTGGTTCTAGGCTCTTCCGTACCGCCGGACGCGCAGTGCGGGGACGGGCACCGCACAGGCACACGCACCGGAGCACCAGCGGTACTTGAGCGCCGCTCCCGAAGGGGAGCGCCGCCGGGCAAGGAGGGCCGCATGACCGTACGGCGAGTAATGGGGATCGAGACGGAGTACGGGATCTCCGTCCCGGGGCACCCGAACGCCAATGCCATGCTCACCTCGTCCCAGATCGTCAACGCCTACGCGGCGGCGATGCACCGGGCGCGACGCGCCCGCTGGGACTTCGAGGAGGAGAATCCGCTGCGGGACGCCCGCGGCTTCGACCTCGCCCGCGAGGCCGCCGACAACAGCCAGCTGACCGACGAGGACATCGGCCTCGCCAACGTCATCCTCACCAACGGCGCACGGCTCTACGTCGACCACGCGCACCCCGAATACAGCTCGCCGGAGATCACCAACCCGCTCGACGCCGTGCTCTGGGACAAGGCCGGCGAGCGGATCATGGCCGAGGCCGCCGTACGGGCGGCCCAGCTGCCCGGCGCCCAGCCGATCCACCTCTACAAGAACAACACCGACAACAAGGGCGCCTCCTACGGCACGCACGAGAACTACCTGATGAAGCGGGAGACCCCCTTCTCGGAGATCGTGCGCCACCTGACCCCCTTCTTCGTCTCCCGCCAGGTCGTGACCGGCGCCGGCCGCGTCGGCATCGGCCAGGACGGCCGCGAGGACGGCTTCCAGATCAGCCAGCGAGCGGACTACTTCGAGGTCGAGGTCGGCCTGGAGACCACCCTCAAGCGGCCCATCATCAACACCCGCGACGAGCCGCACTCCGACGCGGAGAAGTACCGCCGGCTGCACGTGATCATCGGCGACGCGAACCTCTCCGAGATCTCCACGTACCTGAAGCTCGGCACGACCGCACTTGTCCTGTCCATGATCGAAGACGGGTTCATCAACGTCGACCTCGCCGTCGACCAGCCCGTACGCACCCTCCACCAGGTCTCCCACGACCCCGACCTCAAGCACCTCATCACGCTGCGCAGCGGCCGGACACTCACCGCGGTGCAACTCCAGATGGAGTACTTCGAGCTGGCCCGCAAGTACGTGGAGGAGCGTTTCGGCTCCGACGCGGACGAGCAGACCAAGGACGTGCTGGTCCGCTGGGAGGACGTGCTGGGCCGGCTGGAGAGCGACCCGATGAGCCTGTCGGGGGAGCTCGACTGGATCGCCAAGAAGGAGATCCTGGAGGGCTACCGGCGCCGGGACGGGCTGGGCTGGGACGCGGCGCGGCTGCACCTGGTCGACCTCCAGTACTCGGACGTACGGCCCGAGAAGGGCCTGTACAACCGTCTGGCGGCCCGGGGCAAGATGAAGCGACTGGTGGAGGAGTCCGCCGTGGAGCGGGCCCAGAGCAAGCCCCCGGAGGACACCCGGGCCTACTTCCGCGGCCGCTGCCTGGAGCAGTACGCGGACGACGTGGCCGCGGCCTCCTGGGACTCGGTGATCTTCGACCTGCCCGGCCGGGACTCGCTCCAGCGGGTCCCGACGCTGGAGCCCCTGCGGGGGACCCGGAACCACGTCAAGGAGCTCCTGGACCGCTGCCGCACGGCGGAGGACCTGGTGCGGGTGCTTTCGGGGCAGTGAACGCGGCTGAAATGCGGTCGGTCCGGGAATCATGAAGAGAACCGGACTGTGAAAGTACGGGGACGAATGTCGGACCCTCCCTATAGGGTCCGGCGTAGGGTCTGATCTTGAGAGATCCCGAATCCCGGGGTCTCTCGACGTGAGCGTGCGAACCGAGCGGGGTGAGGTAGACATGGCGACCAAGGACACCGGCGGCGGACAGCAGAAGGCGACGCGCTCGACCGAGGAGGTCGAGGAGGCGGCGGTCGAGGAATCGACCGACCTCAAGGAGCGCCAGGAAAAGCTCTCCGACGACGTCGACTCCGTACTTGACGAGATTGACGATGTACTTGAGGAAAATGCCGAGGATTTCGTTCGGAGTTTCGTACAAAAAGGCGGCGAATAGCCTTCGAATCTAAGGCGAACTCGCCAGCATTGGCTCCATGTCCAATGGAACGAAGTGGTGTCCCGGCTGCAGCCGGGACGTGCCGCTGAGCGGGTTCGCCCTAGATCGAAATCGTGGCGACGGCCTTCAGCCGAGGTGCCGTGAGTGCGTGGCGGAGTACGGCGCCGCGCACTACCGGCGCCGCCAGGCTGCAAGAGGCAAGGTCGTCAAGGAGAAAGTGGATGTCCCGTCCGGCCACAAGCTCTGTCGTCAGTGCGGTGAGGTCAAGCCGCACAGCGACTGGCACAAGAACGCGTCGGCGTCTGACGGCTTATCCACTCGGTGCAAGGCGTGCAGGGCCATCCAGGGCCGGGCTGGGCACTTGAAGCGTTCGTACGGCATCACTGAGGCTGAGCGCGACAAGATGATCGCTGCTCAGGGCGGGGTCTGCGCGATCTGTCAGATGGCTCCGGCCGAGCACGTTGATCACGATCATCAGACGGGTAAGGTCCGAGGCGTACTGTGCTTCAGCTGTAACGCAGCCCTGGGGCAGTTCAAGGATCGGCCGGACGTCATACGGCGTGCAGCCGCTTACGTGGAAGGAAACCTGTGGAACCCAACACTCGTAGCACAGGGCGTCTACCGGCAGCCTTCCTGACGCCGGGGTCGTCGTCCTTCATGGACTTCCTGGGCGCGCACTCGCCCGAGATGCTGCCCGGCAACCGCAGGCTGCCGGAGGGTGTCGTCGAGGCGCCGCACGGGACGACCATCGTGGCCGCCACCTTCCCCGGCGGGGTCGTCCTCGCCGGTGACCGGCGGGCGACCATGGGGAACATGATCGCGCAGCGGGACATCGAGAAGGTGTTCCCGGCGGACGAGTACTCCGCCGTCGGCATCGCCGGTACGGCCGGCCTGGCCGTGGAGATGGTGAAGCTGTTCCAGCTGGAGCTGGAGCACTTCGAGAAGGTGGAGGGGACGACCCTGTCCCTGGAGGGCAAGGCCAACCGGCTCTCCACCATGATCCGGAGCAATCTGGGGATGGCCATGCAGGGGCTGGCCGTCGTGCCGCTGTTCGCGGGGTACGACGAGGCCAAGGAGAAGGGCCGGATCTTCTCCTACGACGTGACCGGCGGCCGCTCCGAGGAGCACGGTTACGCCGCCACCGGTTCCGGTTCGATCTTCGCCCGGGGCTCCATGAAGAAGCTCTTCCGCCCCGATCTGACGGAGGAGCAGGCCACCACGCTGGTCGTCCAGGCGCTGTACGACGCCGCCGACGACGACTCGGCGACGGGTGGGCCGGACCTGTACCGCCACATCTACCCGATCGTCACCGTGATCACGGACGAGGGGTTCCGCAGGCTGACCGACGACGAGTCGCAGGAGCTCGCCCGTACGGTCACCAATCGTCGGCTGGAGCAGCCCGACGGCCCGCGCGCCGCCCTGCTCTGACCATCCGTCGCCCCGTAGGAGCCCAGAAGAAAGGGACGGACAGCCGGTGTCGACTCCGTTCTATGTGTCACCCCAGCAGGCCATGGCCGACCGGGCGGAATACGCCCGGAAGGGCATCGCCCGCGGTCGCAGCCTTGTCGTGCTGCAGTACGCCGACGGCATCGTGTTCGTCGGCGAGAACCCGTCGCGTGCGCTGCACAAGTTCAGCGAGATCTATGACCGGATCGGCTTCGCGGCCGCCGGCAAGTACAACGAGTACGAGAACCTGCGGATCGGTGGTGTGCGGTACGCGGATCTGCGCGGGTACACCTATGACCGTGACGATGTGACGGCCCGTGGGCTGGCGAACGTGTACGCGCAGACGCTCGGCACGATCTTCTCCAGTGCGGGTGAGAAGCCGTACGAGGTGGAGCTGGTCGTCGCCGAGGTCGGTGCGACCGCGGCCGGTGACCAGATCTACCGGCTGCCGCACGACGGGTCGATCGTGGACGAGCACGGTTCGGTCGCGGTCGGTGGCAATGCCGAGCAGATCAGTACGTTCCTGGACCAGCGTCACCAGGACGGGATGACCCTGTCGGAGGCGTTGAAGCTGGCGGTGCAGGCGCTGTCCAGTCAGGCGAACGGTGCGGACAAGGCGATTCCGGCCGAGCGGCTGGAGGTGGCGGTGCTGGACCGTACGCGGGCGCAGCAGCGCAAGTTCAAGCGGATCCGGGGCCGGCAGCTGGCGCGACTGCTGGAGGCGGACGTGACGGCGGCGGTGCAGGCCGATGCCGTGTCCAACGACGAGGCGCCGGAGGACGACGCCGAGTAGGACCTTGCCGGCCGGGGCCCCGGTTCGCCGTTCTCGGCGGGCCGGGGCTTCGTCGTGTCCGGGTCCGGGCGCGGTCAGGGGGTGGGGGCGGGGCCGGAGGAGTCGCGGACGACGAGGCGGACGGGAAGGTCGGGGGCGGTCCAGGCGGTGCCTTCGAGGACGGCGAGGAGGGCGGTCATGCCTTGTTCGCCGACGCGTTCGGCGGGGAGGTGGACGGTGGTGAGTTCGGGTTCGACGGCGGTGGCGAGGGCGAGGTCGTCGAAGCCGGTGACGGAGAGGTCCTCGGGGATGCGCAGGCCGAGGCGGCGGGCGGCTTTGCAGGCGCCGGCGGCGAGGATGTCGTCGTCGCAGACGATGGCGGTGGGTCTGCCGTGGGGGGTGGCGAGGGCGGTCTCCACGGCCGTGCGGGCGCCGTCGACGGTGAGGGGGGACCGTACGGTGCGCAGTTCGTTGTCGGGGCCCAGGAGGGCGGCCAGGGCTTCGGCGCGGATGTCGAAGGTCCAGGAGTCGACGGCGGAGGCGAGGTGGAGGTAGCGGCGGTGGCCGAGCGCGAGGAGGTGTTCGGTGATCTGGCGCATGCCGTCGGCCATGGCGAGGTTGACGTGGGCGGCGGCGGTGCCGGCGGCGGGGTCGCTGTCGAGCATGACGAGGGGGAGGGTGTTGCCGCCGATGGCGTCGAGGGCGTCGGCGGCCATGGAGGAGGCGATGACTCCGTCGAGGGCGGCGCGGGCGGAGGCGAAGGGGTCGCGGGCGGGGCCGGTGCCGTCGGGGGAGGGGTAGAGGACGACGCCGAAGCCGTGTTCGGCGGCGACGCGGGCGGCGCCGGTGTAGACGCGGGCGAAGAACTCGTTGGTGAGGGCGGGGACGACGAGGAGGGCGGTGCGGGTGGAGCCGAGGCGGAGGTTGCGGGCGGCGAGGTTGGGGCGGTAGCCGAGGCGGGTGGCGGTTTCGCGGACGAGGGTGGCGGTGCGTTCGGAGACGCGGCCGGGCCATTTGTCGCCGAGGACGAGGGAGACGGTGGCCTGGGAGACCCCGGCGGCGGTGGCCACGTCGCGGCTGGTGGGTCTCGTCACAGGGTGCTCCTGAAGTGCGAGGTCGTGGGTGGGAGAGGGGGTGGTGGGGGGTGGGGGCGGGGTCTGCGGGGTGGACCCGTGGACTGCGGCCATGGTACGTATGACGCGTTAAGTTATACGTATTACTTCGCTACTCCCGGCGGGATCCGGGCAGAAGGGGGCGGACATGGCCGCGGGATACGCGGAGCTGCTGCGGACCCGGCACGCCGCGAGGCTGCTGGTGGGCACGCTCGTGGGGCGGCTGCCCAATGCCACGGGGCCGATCGCGATCGTGCTGTTCACGCGGGCCGAGGGCGGCAGCTACAGCCTGGCGGGGGCGTTGGCCGCCGCGTACGGGCTGGCGAACGCGGTGGGTCAGCCGCTGCTGGGGCGGGCCGTGGACCTGTTCGGGCAGCCGCGGGTGCAGCTGCCGGCCGCGGTGCTGTCCGCGCTGGGCATGGTGGGGCTGGCGCTGGCGGGCACGGGGTCGGCGGTGGCCGCGTACGCCGCGGTGGTGGTCGCGGGGCTCTTCACGCCGCCCCTGGAGGGCGGGCTGCGGGCGCTGTGGCCGGGCGTCCTGGGGGGCCGCGAGGAGAAGGTGCACGCGGCGTACGCGATGGACGCGGTGGCCCAGGAGGTCATGTTCACGGTCGGTCCGCTGCTGGTGACGCTGTTCGTGGCGCTGTGGTCGCCGGCGGGGGCGCTGCTGGCGCTGAACGCGATCGGTGTGCTGGGCGCGCTGTCCGTGGTGGTCAGCGAGCCGTCCCGGAAGTGGCGTTCGGAGCCGCGGGAGGCGCACTGGCTGGGGGCGCTGCGTTCGCGGGGGCTGCTGGCGCTGCTGGGCGCGTTCTTCTTCGTGGGCATGGCGCTGGGTTCGATCACGGTGGCGGGCGTGGCGTACGCGGACGATCACGGCGGTCAGGCGGTGTACGGCTGGCTGATGGCGGCGCTGGGGCTGGGCGCGCTGATCGGTGGCGTGTTCTACGGCGCGCGGCAGTGGGCCGGTGCGCCCGAGCGGCGGCTGCGGCTGCTGGTGGGTCTGCTGGCGGTCTGCTACCTGCCGCTGATGCTGGTTCCGGGTGCGGTGGCGATGACGGGGCTGTCGGCGTTGTCGGGGGTGTTCCTGGCGCCGGCGCTGGCGTGCGCGTTCATCGTGGTGGACCGGCACGCCCCGGCGGGGACGGTGACGGAGGCGTTCTCGTGGCTGGTGACGTTCTTCGGGGTGGGCGCGGCGATCGGTACGGCGGCGGCGGGGCCGGCGGTGGAGCTGGGCGGTACCGCGGCGGGCTTCGGGGTGGCGGGCGTGGCGGGCTTCTCGGCGCTGCTGGTTCTGATGCTCACTCAGCGGGCGCTCGCCCGTGGTGGGCGGAGCCGCGCGGTGGCGGCCTCGTCTGACGGCCTGTCGGAGGGTGTCTGCGACGTGCCGTCGCAGGTGCCGTCGGCGCCCTGATCGGTGGGGAGCGGGATGGGCCGATCGGGCCGTGATCGGGGCGTGGATCGGCCCGCTGACGGGAACTGATCGAAACGGCGCTCCCGAACCCGGTTTCAGAAGAGGGCAGAAGGCGTAATGTTCAGTCATGGACCGCCGCATTTTCGGGCTGGAGAACGAGTACGGCGTCACGTGCACGTTCAGGGGACAGCGCCGACTGTCTCCTGACGAAGTGGCGCGCTACCTCTTCCGCCGTGTCGTGTCATGGGGCCGCAGCAGCAATGTCTTCCTGCGGAACGGCGCCCGCCTGTACCTCGATGTGGGTTCGCATCCGGAATATGCAACTCCCGAATGCGACAACGTGACCGAACTGGTCACCCACGACAAAGCAGGCGAGCGCATTCTCGAAGGACTGCTCGTCGACGCCGAACGCCGCCTGCACGAGGAGGGAATCGCGGGCGACGTCTATCTCTTCAAGAACAACACCGACTCGGCGGGCAACTCGTACGGCTGCCACGAGAACTACCTGGTGGCCCGGCACGGGGAATTCTCCCGCCTGGCGGACATTCTCATTCCGTTCCTCGTCACGCGGCAGCTGATCTGCGGCGCGGGCAAGGTGCTGCAGACGCCCCGGGGCGCGGTCTACTGCGTGAGCCAGCGGGCCGAGCACATCTGGGAGGGTGTCAGTTCCGCCACGACCCGGTCGCGGCCGATCATCAACACCCGGGACGAGCCGCACGCGGACGCCGAGCGCTACCGGCGGCTGCACGTCATCGTGGGTGACTCGAACATGTCCGAGACGACCATGCTGCTCAAGGTCGGGGCCACCGACCTGGTGCTGCGCATGATCGAGGCGGGCACGGTGATGCGCGACCTGACCCTGGAGAACCCGATCCGGGCGATCCGCGAGGTGAGCCACGACATCACCGGTCAGCGCAAGGTGCGCCTGGCGAGCGGGCGGGAGGCCTCGGCGCTGGAGATCCAGCGGGAGTACTACGACAAGGCGGTGGACTTCGCGGAGCGCCGGGGCATCCGTACCGGTGTGGTGGACCAGGTGCTGGAGCTGTGGGGCCGCACGCTGGACGCGATCGACGCGGAGGACCTGGACCGGATCGGGACCGAGATCGACTGGGTCATGAAGTACCAGCTGATCGAGCGGTACCGGGCCAAGCACAACATGACCATGTCGAATCCGCGGGTGGCTCAGATAGACCTCGCGTATCACGACATCCACCGTCGGCGCGGGCTCTACTACCTGCTGGAGCGCAAGGGGCAGGCGGCGCGGATCTGCAACGACCTCAAGATCTTCGAGGGCAAGTCGGTGCCCCCGCAGACGACGAGGGCGCGGCTGCGCGGGGACTTCATCCGCCGGGCGCAGGAGCAGCGGCGGGACTTCACGGTCGACTGGGTGCACCTGAAGCTCAATGATCAGGCGCAGCGGACGGTGCTGTGCAAGGACCCGTTCCGGTCGGTGGACGACCGGGTGGAGAAGCTGATCGCCGGCATGTAGGACCGCAATGTGACATCGCACTCCTTACCGGGGCCCCGTACGTCTCTCGTACGGGGCCCTGTGCACGGCTTAGAGTGGCGGGCGACCGCCTTGCCGTCTGAGATCTGAGGAACACGTGCGCCGACTTGCCGGCCTGCTTGTCGTACCCCTTCTGCTGCTGACCACGGCAGCGTGTGGCGACGACAGCGGCTCCGACTCCGCCCAGATGAAGAACGGGGCGCCCGCGATCACCAAGGGTGCCAAGTTCGGGGAGACGCCCACCCTGTCGAAGGGGCAGGGCACGCCGCCCAAGGAGCTGAAGGTGGTGACCATCAGCGAGGGCACCGGGCAGGTGCTGAAGAAGAACGACATCGCGCAGGTCAACTACCTCGGTCAGGTGTGGGACGGCAAGGAGCCGTTCGACCAGAGCTTCGGCCGGCCCGCGCCGTTCGACCTGACCATCGGTGCCGGAGCCGTCATCAAGGGCTGGGACCAGGGCCTGGAGGGCCAGAAGGTCGGCAGCCGTGTCGAGCTCGTGATCCCGCCGGACCTCGGTTACGGGGCGCAGGGCTCGGAGCCGAAGATCAAGCCGAACGCCACGCTGGTCTTCGTCGTGGACATCGTCAAGGGCGCCACCGTCCCGGCCTCGGCCACGGGCAAGGAGGTCGCCCAGGAGAACAAGGACCTGCCCAAGGTCGGCACGAACACGGACGGCCAGGAGGTCTCCGTGGCCGTCCCGAAGGACGTCGCCGAGCCGGCCAAGCTGGTCTCGAACTACGTCCTGGAGGGCGACGGCCCGGTCGTCAAGGACACCGACTCCGTCGTGGTGAAGTTCAACGGCAAGACGTGGAAGGACGACAAGACCTTCGAAAGCACGTACACCTCCGGTCAGACGGTCACGTGGCCGCTGAAGGAGCTCTCCGTCCCGGGTCTGAAGGACGGCCTGATCGGCAAGAAGGTCGGCAGCCGCATCCTGCTGGTCATCCCGCCGGACCAGGCGTTCGGCGACAAGGAGCAGGGCACCATCCCGGCCAAGTCGACGCTGGTCTTCAGCCTCGACATCCTCGCCGTGATGTAAGACTGTTCCGGTTGACCGTTTCGTACGTATGAGGAGCAGTTCCGTGAGCCAGAAGCTCGAGAAGCCCGAGATCGACTTCCCCGAGGGCCCGGTCCCGACGGACCTCGTGATCGAGGACATCTGGGAGGGCGACGGCGCCGAGGCCAAGGCCGGTTCCATGGTCTCCGTCCACTACGTGGGTGTGGCCTTCTCCACCGGCGAGGAGTTCGACGCTTCGTGGAACCGCGGCTCCGCGCTGCAGTTCCCGCTCGGTGCCGGCCGCGTCATCGCGGGCTGGGACCAGGGCATCGCGGGCATGAAGGTCGGCGGCCGTCGCAAGCTGACGATCCCGGCGCACCTCGCCTACGGTGACCGTGGCGCGGGCGGTGCGATCGCCCCGGGCGAGACGCTGATCTTCGTCTGTGACCTGATGGCCGCCTGATCCACCGGCAGCCGTTCCGAGGGCCCCCGCCGTGAGGCGGGGGCCCTCGCTTTTGTCCGGGACCGCCGGGGCGGTACGGTCAACGGTCACGAGTGTGTCGAGAACGGGGGAAGGGCGTCGATGGCGATTGCCAAGGCCGAGCGGCTGATGAATCTGGCGCTGTGTCTGCTGGGGACCCGTCGGCCGCTGAGCAAGCGCGAGTTGCGCGGCTCCATCGAGGCCTACATGGAGGCCGGCAACGACGAGTCCTTCAACCGCATGTTCGAGCGGGACAAGGACGATCTGCGCGAACTCGGTCTGGTCATCGAGACGGTGGAGAACCTCGACGGCGAAATCGGTTACCTGGCCCGCCGGGACAGCAACCGGCTGCCTCCCGTCTCGCTGGACGCCGAGGAGGCCGCCGCCCTGGGGCTGGCGGCCAAGGTCTGGCAGCAGGCCCGCCTGGCGGGAGCCGCCAGCGGGGCCCTGCAGAAGCTGCGCGCGGGCGGGATGCCCGAGGCGGGCGACCCGTACGAGGGCCAGCACAGTGCCATCGAGCCGCGCATCCCGGTCCACGAGGCGGCCTTCGAGCCGCTGATGCTGGCCTGCCGGGACCGCCGGCCGGTGGTCTTCGACTACCGCAAGTCCACCGCCGCCCGGCCCGAGACCCGGCAGGTGGAGCCGTGGGCGCTGGAGTGCTGGCGCGGCCACTGGTACCTGGCCGGCTACGACCGCGACCGCGGGGCGGAGCGCGTGTTCCGGCTGTCCCGGATCACCGGCAAGGTCCGCTCCCGGGCCGCCAGGTACACGGCGGAGGTGCCCGACGTGGTGACCGTGCGGGAGACCGTGGCGAGCTGGGCCGGGGAGAGCGCGGACCGCTCCGCGCTGATCCGGCTGCGCGCCGGGGCGGGCTACCCGCTGCGGGCCAAGGCCACCGCGGTGTGCGAGGGCACGGACGGCTGGGACGAGCTGGAGATCCCGTACGGGCACGGCCTGGACGCCTGGCTGGTGGAGTTCGGGCCCGACGTCGTCGTGGTGGGGCCCGCCGACCTGCGGGCCGACGTGGTGGACCGGCTGAGGGCCGTCGCCAAGGCCTGAACCGGTTCCGCCGCATTCGAGACCGCCGCATTCCGGATCGCGCATGCGCGACCGGCCCATTCGAAGACGTGCCCTGAGGGGGAGACGTACCAGCATGGCTGCCAACGCCATCGACCAGACCCGCCGCATGCTGTCCCTGGTGACGTACCTGCGCGAGCGCCCCGGGGCGCACGTCGCCGACGTCGCCCGCGCCTTCGGGATCACCGAGGACGAGCTGATCTCGGACCTCGACGTGCTGCCCATGTGCGGGACCAGCTTCCGCGGCGGGGACCTGCTCGACATCGACACCGACGGGGAGCGGATCTGGTGGCGCAACCCCGACGCCTCGGGGGAGTCCACCGCCGAGCCGCTGCGGCTGGCCGCCGACGAGGCGACCGCGCTGCTGGTCGCCGCCCGCGCGGTGGCGACCCTGCCCGGGCTGCGCGAGAGCGACCGGGAGGCCCTGCTGCGGGCCACCGCCAAGCTGGAGGCGGCCGCGGGCGAGGCCGCCGGGGCCAGCTCCCGGCTGTCGGTGACCTTCGAATCGGAGGGCGGGGTCTTCGCGGACGTCGACCGGGCCATCGCGGAGCGCCGGCGGCTGTGGCTGCGCTACTACTCGCCCGCGCGGGACGAGCTCACCGAGCGCAAGGTCGACCCGATCCGGCTCTTCGCGGTGGGGCACACGTACATGGAGGGGTGGTGCCACCTCTCGGAGGCCCGGCGCACCTTCCGCCTCGACCGGGTGGCGGAGATCCGGCTGCTGGACGAGCGGGCCGAGCCGCCGGCCATCGAGCCGCGCGATCTGTCCGAGGGCCTGGTCCAGCCGGCCGCCGAGGACCCGGAGGTCGTCGTCGAGGTCGGTCCCGGCGGGCGCTGGGTCGCCGAGTACTACCCGCACGACAGCGCGGAGGAGCTGGCCGACGGAGGCCTGCGGATCACGCTCCGCAGTCCGGATCCGGCGTCGCTGCGCCGGCTCGCGCTGCGCCTCGGGCGGGAGGGGCGGATCGTCGCCCCCACAGAGCTGGCGGAGAGCGCGCGGAGCGCCGCTCGAGAGGCACTCGCGGGGTACGGGGAACAGGTCTGAGGGGAGCGGGGTCGATGTCGCCAACGTCCGGGCCCGTCGCCTTCAAGGCCTCCTGCCCCGACTGCCGGGCCCGTTTCGAGCTGGCCGCGGGAGCCCTGCGGCTGGCCATCGGCGGCAGCCGGCGGGCCACCTTCTACTCCTTCACGTGTCCTGAATGCGGTGCCTCCGTCCGTAAACCGGCTGGTGAGCGCATTGTGGAGCTGCTGACGGGCGGTGGCGTGAGCACCCTGCGCAGCATCTGAGGCGGGCGGTGGCCTAGGCTCGCCCCATGCTGTGGCCGATGTTCGCAATTGCCCTGGGCTTCCTCGGAGTCGCCGTGCTCGCCGTCCTGGCCGTGCGGGTCTACGCGGAGGTGCGCAGACTCTCCGTGCAGGTCGCGCAGGCCAGCCGGCGGATCACCGATGCCTCGGGTGATCTGGAGCGGGCGGCCACGGACCTGGCCAGGGCGGGTCGCGGCGTGCGACCGTAGCGAACGAGTCGGGCGTGTGACGAGGGGATTGACAACCGGCCAGGACGCAAGACGGGGTATGCCCGGGGATTGCCGGGCGTTAACCCCCTGGGGTTACGATCCTCGGTAGAGAAAGTCCCGGGCGCCCGTATCAGGTGCGCTGCGAACCTCGGAGAAAAGGAAGATTTCTATGGGCAACCTCAGGGGTTGGGAAATCCTCGTCATCGTCGGCGTGATCATCCTGCTGTTCGGCGCCAAGAAGCTTCCTGACATGGCCCGCTCCCTCGGCAAGTCGGCCCGCATCCTCAAGAGCGAGGCCAAGGCCATGAAGAAGGACGGCGAGGCCGAGGACGCGGCCGCCGCGACCGCCGCCGCGGACGCGTCCGCGCAGCAGCCCGTCGCCCCGCGCACCATCCAGGCCGCCCCCGGGGACGTCACCAGCTCCCGCCCGGTCAGCGAGCCGAACCGCGCCGCCCAGGGCTGACGCCTCCGTAGGCGCCAGTCATCTGCAACGAGACAAGGGACGTGGGTTGCTCAAGTCTGCCCGCAAGCAGGGGAAAGCGGACAAGGACGCCGAAGGGCGGATGCCACTTGTCGAGCACCTGCGTGAGCTGCGAAACCGCCTGCTGAAGTCGGTCCTGGCGATCCTGGTGATCACCATCATCTCGGCCTTCTTCTACAGGGACATCATCAACTTCCTGCTGAAGCCGATGCTGGACTCCGTCGGCTGTAGGGACGGCGTGGTGACGCAGCGCAACGGCCACCCCTGCGCCGACATGACCGTGAACGGTCTCATCTCGGCGTTCTCGATCGCCCTGAAGGTCTCGCTGATGTCCGGTGTGGTGCTGTCCGCGCCGGTGTGGCTGTACCAGCTGTGGGCGTTCGCCGCGCCGGGGCTGCACAGCCACGAGAAGAAGTACGCGCGGAGTTTCGTCGCGGTCGGCGCCCCGCTGTTCGGCGTGGGCGCGGTGCTCGCGTACAAGATCCTTCCGCAGACCGCGACGATCATGCTGGAGTTCACGCCCGACCACGCGCGCAACCTGCTGCCCGTCGACGACTACCTCGACCTCGTCACCCGCATGGTGATCGTGTTCGGCCTGGCGTTCGAGCTGCCGCTCCTGCTGATCCTCCTGAACTTCACCGGTGTGCTCACCGGCAAGCGGCTCGGCGGCTGGTGGCGGGGCATGGTCCTCGGCATCACGATCTTCGCCGCCTTCGCCACGCCCACGGGTGACCCGCCGACCATGCTCGCGCTGGCCCTGCCCATCGTCGCCCTGTACTTCCTGGCCCTCGGCATCTGTCTGCTCAACGACCGCAGGCGCCGGCGCAACGACCCCGACGCGGGTCTGAGCGACGACGAGGCCTCCGAGCTGGACCTGACCCCGGCGCCGATCGGCGCGCTGGAGTCGGTGCCCGCCCCCGCCGCGCTGCCCGGCCAGGCCGACGGCGGACGCCAGCGGATCAACGGTTACGACGACGCCACCTGACAGGTACGTTCCGTGGCTGAGCTCTGAGGTCACCCGCTTCGTCAATCCCACCGCCGGACGCGGCCGGGGCGCGCACGCCGCGCAGCCGGCCGCTTCCGCGTTGCGGGCGGCCGGCTTCTCCGTACGGTTCACATACGACCTGGCGATGATCGCGGAGCCGGCCGCCTTCCGGCCGTTCCCGCACCGGATCACCCTCGGCGACGGCCCGGTGATCGAGACGGAGGCGACGCTCGTGGCCGTCCGGGGGGACCCCCAGGGGCGCTGCCGGTGACCGCGGAGTGCGTCCCCGGAGCGGTCCGCCTGCTCACTTAAATGATCGCGACTGTTGTCAGAGGTGGCGGGTAGGCTCGACAGCAAGATGACCGAAGAACTCTCACCCGCCGAGCGGTACGCCGCTGCCCGGATCCGCGCCGCCGAAGAGGCCACTGCCCTGGCCCCCTTCCGCGAGATGTACGAATTCGAACTGGATCCGTACCAGATCGAGGCCTGCAAGGCACTGGAGGCGGGCAAGGGCGTCCTCGTCGCCGCCCCGACCGGCTCGGGCAAGACCATCGTCGGCGAGTTCGCCGTGCACCTGGCCCTCCAGCAGGGCCGCAAGTGCTTCTACACGACGCCGATCAAGGCGCTGTCGAACCAGAAGTACGCCGACCTCGTCAAGCGCTACGGCGCCGACAAGGTCGGCCTGCTCACGGGCGACAACAGCGTGAACTCCGAGGCGCCGGTGGTCGTGATGACCACCGAGGTGCTCCGCAACATGCTGTACGCGGGCTCCCAGTCGCTGCGCGGTCTCGGCTACGTCGTGATGGACGAGGTCCACTACCTCTCCGACCGGTTCCGCGGGGCCGTCTGGGAGGAAGTGATCATCCACCTCCCCGAGTCGGTGACCCTGGTGTCCCTGTCGGCCACCGTGTCGAACGCCGAGGAGTTCGGTGACTGGCTGGACACCGTCCGCGGGGACACCGAGGTGATCGTCTCCGAGGAGCGGCCCGTCCCGCTGTGGCAGCACGTCATGGCCGGCCGCAAGATCTACGACCTCTTCGAGGAGGAGTCCGACCACGGCGGCCGCGGCTCCGCGCGCCGGGAGGTCAACCCCGACCTGCTGCGCATGGCGCGCGAGGAGAACAGCCGCACCTACAACCCGAAGGACCGGCGGCGCGGCAAGATGGTCCGCGAGGCCGACCGCGAGCGGGAGCGGCGCTCCCGCGGCCGGATCTGGACCCCGTCGCGCCCCGAGGTCATCGCCCGGCTCGACGGCGACGGGCTGCTGCCCGCCATCAACTTCATCTTCAGCCGGGCCGGGTGCGAGGCCGCGGTCCAGCAGTGCCTGTACGCGGGCCTGCGGCTCAACGACGAGTCCGCGCGGCTCCGGGTCCGCGAGATCGTCGAGGCGCGCACCGCCTCCATCCCCACCGAGGACCTGCACGTCCTCGGGTACTACGAGTGGCTCGAAGGCCTGGAGCGGGGCATCGCCGCGCACCACGCGGGCATGCTGCCCACCTTCAAGGAGGTCGTGGAGGAGCTGTTCGTCCGCGGCCTGGTGAAGGCCGTCTTCGCCACCGAGACGCTGGCGCTGGGCATCAACATGCCCGCGCGCACGGTGATCCTGGAGAAGCTGGTCAAGTGGAACGGTGAGCAGCACGCCGACATCACCCCCGGCGAGTACACGCAGCTGACCGGCCGGGCCGGACGGCGCGGCATCGACGTCGAGGGCCACGCGGTGGTGCTGTGGCAGCGGGGCATGGACCCGGCGGGGCTCGCCGGCCTCGCGGGGACCCGTACGTATCCGCTGCGTTCCAGCTTCAAGCCCTCGTACAACATGGCCGTGAACCTGGTCAGCCAGTTCGGGCGGCACCGCTCGCGCGAGCTGCTGGAGACCTCCTTCGCCCAGTTCCAGGCCGACCGCTCGGTCGTCGGGATCTCCCGGCAGGTGCAGCGCAACGAGGAGGGCCTGGAGGGCTACCAGGAGGGCATGACCTGCCACCTGGGGAACTTCGAGGAGTACGCGCAGCTGCGCCGCGACCTGAAGGACCGTGAGACGGAGCTGGCGAAGCAGGGCGCCGCCCAGCGCCGGGTGCAGGCGGCCGGTTCGCTGGAGAAGCTCAAGCCGGGCGACATCATCCACGTGCCGACGGGCAAGTTCGCCGGGCTCGCGCTGGTCCTGGACCCGGGCGTGCCGGCCGGGCGGGTCCACGGGCACCGCGGGTACGAGTACGCGGAGGGCCCGCGCCCGCTGGTGCTCACCGCCGAGCGGCAGGTCAAGCGGCTCGCCGCGATCGACTTCCCGGTCCCGGTGGAGGCCCTCGACCGGATGCGGATCCCCAAGACCTTCAACCCGCGTTCGCCGCAGTCGCGTCGGGACCTGGCCTCGCAGCTGCGGAGCAAGGCCGGGCACATCACGCCGGAGCGGCGTGCGCGCGGCCGGGCCGCGGCGGCCGACGACCGCGAGATCGCCCGGCTGCGGTCCGAGCTGCGGGCGCACCCCTGCCACGGCTGCGACGAGCGCGAGGACCACGCCCGCTGGGCGGAGCGCTACCACCGGCTCAAGCGGGACACCCAGCAGCTGGAGCGGCGCATCGAGGGCCGGACGAACACCATCGCCCGCACCTTCGACCGGATCCACGCGCTGCTGACCGAGCTGGACTACCTGCGCGAGGACGAGGTCACCGTGCACGGCAAGCGGCTCGCCCGGCTGTACGGGGAGCTCGACCTGCTGGCCTCCGAGTGCCTGCGGGCCAAGGTCTGGGAGGGCCTCAGCCCGGCCGAACTGGCCGCCTGCGTCTCGGCGCTGGTCTTCGAGTCGCGGCAGTCCGACGACGCCGTCGCGCCGAAGGTGCCGGGCGGCGCGGCGAAGGAGGCGCTGGGCGAGATGGTCCGCATCTGGGGCCGGCTCGACGCGCTGGAGGAGGAGCACCGCATCAACCAGGCGGAGGGCGTGGGCCAGCGCGAGCCGGACCTCGGCTTCGCCTGGGCGGCGTACCAGTGGGCCTCCGACAAGAGCCTGGACGAGGTGCTGCGCGAGGCGGAGATGCCGGCCGGTGACTTCGTGCGCTGGTGCAAGCAGGTCATCGACGTGCTCGGGCAGATCGCGGCGGCGGCCCCCTCGGCCTCCGGCGACAGCGGCAGCACGGTGGCGCGCAACGCCCGCAAGGCCGTGGACGCGCTGCTGCGGGGCGTAGTGGCCTACAGCTCCGTCGGCTAGCCGGTTTTGGGGCTTCCTCTGAAAGCGGGGGCGGCCTGATCTGATCTCTTGCCATGATCGATTCGTCGTGCTCTGTGCGACGATCGGTCCCATGAGTGGGGGAGCAGGCGAGGGCCCGAGACGGGTCGGTCGGCCACGCGCCGACCGGCTGAGACCGGACAGCGGCCGGCCGCCGCGCGAGGAACTGCTCTGCGCGGCGGCTGAGTTGTTCACCGTCCAGGGGTACGCGGCGACCACCACGCGGGCGGTCGCCGGGCGGGCGGGAATGCGCCAGGCCACGATGTACCACTACTTCGGCGGCAAGGAGGAACTCCTCGCCGAACTGCTGGAGTCCACCGTCGCGCCCTCGCTGGTGCTGGCCCGCCGGCTGCTCGCCGACGGCGGCCGGCCCGCCGCGCGCCGGCTGTGGGAGCTGTGCCGCTCCGACGTGCTCCTGCTGTGCGGGGGCCCGTACAACCTGGGGGCGCTCTACCTGCTGCCGGAGGTGGGCGGCGCGCGTTTCGCGCAGTTCCGCCGGATGCGTGCGGAACTCAAGAACGCCTACCGGGTGTTGCTCGACGGGACCTGCGCGGGCGCCGAACTGGCGGGGGACCGGGCGGGGCTGACGCTCCGCAACGACCTGGTCTTCGGACTCATCGAGGGCGTCATGCTGATCCACCGGGCCGATCCGGCGCGGCCGGTGACGGTCTTCGCGGAGGCCACCGCCGACGCGGCGCTGCGGATCGCGGGGGTCGGCCTGCCCGAGGCCTAGACCGTCCCTTCGCAGGTCACGTCCGCAGCGCCTGGGGGCCGGACTCCCAGGCCGCGGGGTCGTCCCAGGCCTGGAGGGTGCGGCCGCTCTCGAAGCGGTGGGCGGCTCCGGTGACCGGGTCGGTGAACTGCAGGACCCGGGCCAGCAGTTGCAGGGGTCGCCGGTAGTCGTCCGGGGCCGGATCTGTCACCTCCGGATACACCGGGTCGCCCAGGATCGGCAGGCCCAGGCCGTTCATGTGCACGCGCAGCTGATGGGTGCGTCCGGTGCGCGGGGTCAGCCGGTAGCGGCCCAGGTCCCTCCGGGTGCCGATCAGTTCGATCAGGCTTTCGGCGTTGGGCTCGGCGCCCGGCACCTCGGTCGCCGCGATCACCCCGCGGGCCTTCTCGATGCGGCTGCGGACCGTGCGCGGCAGCGCGAGCGCCGGGTCGTGGACCGCCAGGGCCTCGTACTCCTTGTGGACCTCGCGCCGCTGGAAGAGCAGCTGGTAGGCACCGCGGTCCTCGGGCCGGATGCTGAACATCACCAGGCCGGCCGTCAGCCGGTCCAGGCGGTGTGCCGGGCTGAGCGCGGGCAGGTCCAGCTCCTCGCGGAGCCGGGCCAGGGCGGTCTCGGTGATGTGGCTGCCGCGCGGGGTGGTCGCCAGGAAGTGCGGCTTGTCCACGACCAGCAGGTGCGGATCCCGGTGGACGACGCGGACCGCGAAGGGCACCGCGGGCTCGGGCTCCATGTCGCGGTGGAACCACAGGTAGCCGCCCGGCTCGTACGGGTCCCGGGCGTGCAGGACCCGCCCGCCGGGGCCCAGCACCCGGCCGGCCGCCAGCAGGCGCGCGACGGAATCGGCGCCGCGGGTGCCGGCGTAGCGGTCGGCGAGGTAGCCGCCGAGGTCCGGCCAGTGGCCGTCCGGGTCGGGCGGCAGCCGCAGCCGGACCGGGTCGATGCCGGCCCGCTGGGGGAGGGGCGAGGGGGGTGCCTGGGCTCTGCGTCTCATCGGGGACAGGCTATGCGGCTACTGCTGGGTGAACGTGCCCATGTGTTCGGCGTCGAGGTACTCGACGCGGAGCGTGCCGTCGGCGAAGAAGACCCCGGTGCGGCCGACCGCGTTCTCGCCCGCGGTCACGAAGCTGAAGGTGTCGCCGTCGTAGTGGGTGAGCGGGAAGCGCAGCGGCTTCGGGCCGAGGGCCAGGGTGAGCGCGCCGTTGTCGTCCGCGGTCACGGTGGCCTTGCCGTAGTAGGGGTTGTCGTAGGTGCCGGTGTACGCGGCGCTGTCCCGGGCGGGCTTCGCGGCGGTGGGCGGGTGCGCGTAGTCGGTGGAGGAGCGGCCCGGGGCCTCGAGCGCCTGGGCGTAGGCGGACGCGGTCAGCGGGAGCCAGTCCGTGCTGACCTTGCCGTGCTCGGCGAAGTCGAAGAAGTCCAGGGCCAGGGCGTCGGGGAGACCGACGGGGGCGCCGTTGGTCAGGACGACGATGCCGAGCTTCTCCAGGGGGAGCATCGTGACGTTGGTGTTGGCGCCGAGCTCGAAGCCGCCGGAGTGGCTCAGGCGCAGGCGGCCGGCGCTGTCGTAGCCGACGTTCCAGCCGAGCCCGTAGAAGCTGGTGGTGCCGACGGCGTTGGTCGGCTGCGACACGATCTCCGGCAGGTGGGTGCGGGCGAGGGCGTCGGCGGGGACGATCCGCTTCCCGTCGAGGGTGCCGCCGGCCAGTTGCAGCCGCAGCCAGCGGGCCATGTCGGTGGCGGTGGAGCTGACACCGCCGGCCGGGGCCTGGGCGTCCGGGTCGCGGACGTAGCGGGGGCTCCAGGTGCCGTCCGCGTTCTTGACGTGGGTGGAGGCGTGGTCGGGGGCGTTGATGAAGGCGGAGAACTCGGTGCTGGTGTGCGTCATGCCGGCGGGCTTGAAGAGGGTGTCCGCGGAGAGCTTCTGCCAGCTGGTGCCCTTGGCCCGGGCGACGGCCTCCGCGGCCGCGGTGAACCCGAAGTTGGTGTAGTCGTAGCTCGCCCGGAACGGGCCGAGGGGCTCCAGGCGGAGGTGGTCGAGGATGTACGCCTGGTCGTAGCCGAGGTCTTCGAGGAGGTCGCCCGCGTGGTCGGGGAGGCCGCTGCGGTGGGAGAGCAGGTCGGCCGTGGTCACGTGGTCGGTGACCCAGGGGTCCTTGAGGGAGAACCCGGGCAGGGTGGTGTGCCGGTCGAACTCGGCGGGGTCGGTGAGGGCGCCGGCCAGGACCGTGGAGGTCACGGGCTTCGACACCGAGGCGATCTGGAAGACGGTGTCGGGGCCGACCTTGCCGCTCTCGCCGGTTCTGCGCAGCCCGTACCCCTTGATGTGGACGACCTTGTCGTCGTGGACGACGGCCACGGACACGCCGGGGACGCCGGTGCGGCGCATCATGTCCGCGACGGTCTGGTCGAGGTGGGCGACGGCCTTGTCGACTGCGTCGTCGCTGATCAGGGGCTGGGGTGGGGGCGGGGGGCTGGGCGCGGCCGCGGCCGCCGTCGCGGTGAGGAGGGTTGCGGCGGTGGCTGCCGCCAGTGCGCGGAGCGTACGCATGACGCCATTGTCCTGCCGGACGGGTGGTCGCGCGCGGGGTGGCTCCCGCCGGGTGGCTCCTGCCGGGGGTGCGGGTGCGAGGCCGCGGGTGCGGCGCCGCTGCCGGGGCTCCGCCCCGGACCCCGCGCGTCAAACGCCGGCGGGGCTGGATTCGGTGCGGCGAGGCTGCGAGATCGGGGCTCCGCCCCGGACCCCGCGCCTCAAACGCCGGCGGGGCTGGCAGGCAGACCTCGGCGGGGTTATGCCGCTGCCGCGTGGTCCTGTTCGGCTTCGATCGTGGCGTTCCAGTCGCGCTTGATCGCGCGCCAGCCCTCGTCCGTTTCGCCCAGGCGCCAGTAGCCCGAGATGGAGAGGCGTTCGCGGGGGATGCCGCGTTCGAGGCGGAGGTGGCGGCGGAGGTCCTTGACGAAGCCGGCCTCGCCGTGGACGAAGGCGTGGACGTCCGCGGAGGGGAACTCCAGGGCGGTGACCGCCTCCACCAGGGCCTGGCCGATCGGGCGGCCGGCGCGGTGCAGCCAGACCGGGACGACGCCGTCCGGGGTGGCGACCTTCAACTCGTCCTGCGGGCCCTCGATCTCCACGAAGGCGTGGACGCGCGTGCCCTTCGGCATCCGCTCCATCGCCGCGGCGATCGCCGGCAGCGCGCTCTCGTCGCCGACCAGGAGGTGCCAGTCGGCCGTCGGGTCCGGGGCGTAGGCGCCGCCGGGGCCGAGGAAGTGCACGCGCTCGCCCGGCTGCACCCGCGCCGCCCAGGGGCCAGCCAGGCCCTCGTCGCCGTGGACGACGAAGTCGAGGGTCAGCTCCCGGTGCGTCGGGTCCCAGCTCCGTACGGTGTACGCGCGCTGGCGCGGCCACTGCGCCCGCGGGAAGTGCGCGCGGATCTCCTCCAGGTCCCAGGGCTCGGGATAGACGACGCCTGCCGGGGGGAACAGGATCTTGACGTAATGGTCGGTGTACTCGCCCGCGCCGAACTCCGCCAGGCCCTCACCGCCCAGCACGAGCCGCACCATGTGCGGCGAGAGCCGCTCGGTGCGTACGACGACGGCGGTGCCGACGGTGCGGGCGCGTCCTTCTGCCACGGTGTCTCCCCTGACTCCCCTGAAACTTAGCCTTACCTAAGTTAGCACCTCAACGGAGCAGTGCACTGTTCAGGCGGGAGACTGCCCCGCCCAGACCCCACCGATGGGCTAGCGCGTCGACCAGTTCCGGCTGCGCGGGCGCCGTCGGAAGGGCCGGGTCGAACGGCGGCAGCGGCACGTCGGAGGCCACCTGGACCACCTTCGGGGCCACCGCCAGATACGGTCGGGACTCGTCCAGCCGCTTGCGCTGAGTGGGGGTCAGCTTCGACTTCGGGTCGTCGACCGCCGCGATGATCCCGGCCAGGCTGCCGTACGCGTCGAGGAGCTTCGCCGCCGTCTTCTCGCCGATGCCGGGGACGCCCGGCAGGCCGTCGCTCGGGTCCCCGCGCAGCAGCGCCAGGTCGGCGTAGCCGGGGCCGTCGACCCCGTACTTCTCGCGCAGCCAGGCCTCGTCGGTCACCTGGAGGGTGCCGACGCCCTTCAGGGGGTACAGGACCCGGCGCTGCCGGGCGTCGTCGACGAGCTGGTAGAGGTCGCGGTCGCCCGTGACGATGTCCACCGGCCCGTCGGCGCGGGCCGTCAGCGTGCCGATCACGTCGTCCGCCTCGTACCCGGCGACGCCCACCCGGGCGATGCCGTAGGCGTCCAGCGCCGTCTCGATGATGGGGACCTGGGGGGCGAGCGTGTCCGGGGTCTCCTCGACGTCGGGTCCGCTCTCGGTCTCCTCGGCGACCCGGTGGGCCTTGTAGGAGGGGATCAGCTCCACCCGCCAGTGCGGCCGCCAGTCGGCGTCCATGCACGCCACCAGATCGTCCGGCCGGTGGTCCTGCACGAGCCGGCCGATGAAGTCGAGCAGCCCGCGCACCGCGTTGACCGGGGTGCCGTCGGGGGCCCGCACGGAGTCCGGCACGCCGAAGTAGGCGCGGTAGTAGAGGGAGGCGGTGTCCAGGAGCATCAGGCGTCGTGTCGTCACGGACACGATGATGCCGCAAGCCTCGGCACGGACCGTGAGCGGTCGGGTACGGGAAGGGCCGTGCACGCGAAACCGGGGGCGGTTGCTGCGTAAGGTGCTTACAGCACACCGATGTGCGACGGACATGGGGAGGGCAGCCCCGACATGAACGACAGGGACGGCACCGACGGTACGGACGGTACGGACGGCCTGCGCGACAAGCTGACCGACAGGGACGAGAAGAGCAAGGACAAGGACGGCAAGGAGCCGCTGCGGGTGGGAGTCGCCGTGCGCAAGCGGCGCCGCGCGCTGCACCTCACGCTGGCCGCCGTGTCGGCGCGCAGCGGCCTGTCGGTGCCCTTCCTGAGCCAGATAGAGAACGAGCGGGCCCGGCCCAGCATGCGGTCCCTGGAGCGGGTCGCGGACGCGCTGGAGACCACGGCCGTCGAGCTGCTGGCCGCCTCCGACACCGCGCGCACCGTGGACCTCGTACGGGCCGGCGACGAGTCGGGGCTCGGCCCCGTCCAGGGCGTACGCCCCCTCGTGCGCGGGCACCACCAGCTGCACGCGCTGGAGTTCACCGGAGATCAGGACGCCGGCCGCGAGTACCAGCACCGCAACGACGAACTGATGTACGTGGTCGAGGGCGCCTGCCAGGTGGAGGCGGAGGGGCGGGCGTACCGGCTGGAGAGCGGGGACGCGCTGTTCCTGTCCGGGGGCGTGCGCCACCGTTGGCGGGCCGTCACCGAGGACACCAGACTCCTGGTGGTCGCGGTGGGCGAGCACATCCACGCCACCTCCGAGCCGCCCTCTCCCGAGCACTGAGCCGGTGCGCGTCGTCTCGCTGGTGCCCTCGCTGACGGAGGCGGTGGCGGTGAGCGCCCCCGGCCTGCTCGCCGGGGTCACGGACTGGTGCACGCACCCCGCCGACCTCGGGGACGCGGTACGGATCGGGGGCACGAAGAACCCCGACGTACGCAGGATCGCGGAGCTGCGCCCCGACCTGGTCATCGCCAACGAGGAGGAGAACCGGGCCCCGGACCTCGCGGCCCTGCGGGCGGCCGGGCTGGAGGTGCTGGTCACCGAGGTACGCGACCTCCCGCAGGCGCTGCGGGAGCTGGACCGGCTGCTGGTGGGGGCCCTGGGGCTGACGAGGCCGGGGTGGCTGGCGGACGCGGAGCGCGCGTGGGCCCGGGCGGAGCCCGCCGCGGCGCTCACCGCTTTCGTGCCGATCTGGCGGCGGCCGTGGATGGTGCTGGGCCGCGACACCTTCGCGGGGGACCTGCTGGCGCGGTTGGGCGTCCGCAACGCGTACGCCGGGCACCCGGAGCGGTACCCGCGGGTTCCGGTGGAGGAGCTCGCCGCGGTCGGCTGCGATCTGGTGGTGCTCCCGGACGAGCCGTACCGCTTCACGGCCGAGGACGGCCCGGAGGCCTTCCCGGACCTGCCCGCCGCCCTGCTCAGCGGCCGCCACCTCACCTGGTACGGGCCTTCGCTGGCCGAGGCCCCGGCCGTGCTGGCCGGGGCCCTGCGGGCGGCCCGCTGAGCCGTGTGCAGGGCCCGTCGGGCCGGTCGGGCCCCGGTCAGCGGGGCAGCAGCACGCCGCTGAAGAGGCCGCGGAGGGTGTGGACGGCGGCCGACAGCCAGGCGGTCACCAGGGCGAGGAAGAGCGCGGTGGCCAGCCAGGCGAAGGCGGTCAGGCCCGTGTGGTGGGCCAGGCCGGTGGCGCCGGTGACGCAGGTGCCGACCGGGAAGGTCAGGGCCCACCAGGTCATGGCGAAGCCCATGCCGGCCCGGGCGGCGCGGACCAGCATGGCGGCGGCGAGGGCCAGCCACAGCAGGGCGAATCCCATCACGGGGACCCCGTAGACGACGGTGAAGGCGCTCAGCGCTCCGGCGTAGGGGGCGCCGATCGACTGGTGGGCGACGTCGGCGAGCTGGTTCACGGCGGTGGTGGACTGGCCGAGGGGGCCGAGGACGAGGAAGAGGGTGGGGGTCAGGGCCAGGGGGAGGGGCCCGCCGACGATCAGCCGGCCGAAGATCAGGGGCAGCATCAGCAGGGTGGCGAGGAGGCTGATGCCGAACATGGCGTAGCAGGCGAGGAGCAGGGCCTCGCGGGGCTGGCCGGCGGGCAGGTGCGGGACGAGCAGGGGGCCGACGGCCGCGGAGACCATGGGGGCGACCAGGGGCAGCAGCCAGACGGGGGTGGCCTGGCGGGGCTCGACCTTGTGGCGCACCACCATCAGATAGGGCACGACCACGGCCATGACCAGGCCGATCGCCGTGCCGGTGGTGAAGAGGACGGCGTCCACGGCGACGGCCGCGCCGGTCCCGACGAGGTCCTTCCCCACGAGGAGGGTGCCCCCGCCGACGGCCAGCAGTGCCATCGACAGACAGCCGTAGAAGGGGGCGACCGCGGGGTCGAGGAGGTGGGCGCGGGCCTGGTCGCGGTGGTGGATCCAGTGGCCGGCGCGGGCGGTGAGCAGCACGGCGAGGACGGCGGCGGACAGCGCCCAGAGGAGCTGGCAGGCCACGCGCTGGCCGGGCAGCTGGTACGGGAGCGTCGCGCCCGCGTTGGCGATGATCGCCGTGCCCATGACGCAGGCGTACCAGTTGGGGCCGAGGTGCCGCAGCGCGGGAGCCTTGTGGGCCCGGACTGCGGGGGTGGTGTGGGTGCGGGGTCGCACGAGGGTGGTGGCCATGCACCCAGCCTCGCGCCGGGGCGGGCAGCGCGGCAGAGGTCATCTCCCTATGAGGCCATAAACTGATGTTATGGGTGATGAGGAGTGGGTTCCGCTGGCGCACCGGGTGCCGGACCTGGGCGCGCTGGAACTGCTGCTCGCGGTCGCGCGGGTCGGCAGCCTGAGTGGCGCCGCCCGGCGGCTGGGCATCACGCAGCCCGCGGCGAGCAGCCGGATCCGGGCGATGGAGACGCGGCTCGGGGTGGCCCTGGTGGACCGCTCGCCGCGGGGCTCGACGCTGACGGCCGAGGGCGCGCTGGTCACGGACTGGGCCCGACGTGTGGTGGAGGCGGCGGAGGCCTTCGACGCCGGCGCGCAGGCCCTGCGGGGGCGGCGGGACTCGCGGCTGCGGGTGGCCGCCAGCATGACGATCGCGGAGTACCTGCTGCCGGGGTGGCTGATCGCGCTGCGCGGGGAACGGCCCGACACGGCGGTGTCCCTGCACGCCGGGAACTCGGCGGTCGTCGCCGAACGCGTCCTCACGCACGAGGCCGACCTCGGCTTCGTGGAGGGGCTGACGGTGCCGGAGGGACTGGACTCGGCGGTGATCGCGCAGGACCGGCTCGTGGTGGCGGTGGCGCCGGGGCACGCGTGGGCGCGGCGCTCGCGGGGGGTCGAGGCGGCGGAACTGGCCGCGATGCCGCTGATCCTGCGGGAACGGGGGTCGGGGACGCGGCAGGTGCTGGACGCCGCGCTGGCCGGGAGCGGGACGCTGGCCGCGCCGCTGCTGGAACTGGCCTCGACCACCGCGGTCAAGGCGGCGGCGCTGAGCGGTGCGGGGCCGTGCGTCCTGTCGGAGCTGGCCGTGGGGGACGAGCTCGCGGCGCGGCGGCTGGTGGAGGTGCCGGTGTCGGGGGCCGCGCTCGGCCGGGCCCTGCGGGCGGTCTGGCCGGCGGGCTCCCGCCCGGCGGGCCCGGCGCGCGACCTGCTGTCACTGACCCGCCGCCTGTCCTAGGTCGTCTCTTTCGGATCTTGCCGGTCAAGCCCGCGTCGTCCGGTGCCGTGCATCGGCGTGTTGGCGGGGCGCCCTTGTACTGGACGTACTGGGGTGCTCCGCCAACACGGCGAGGTGCGGTGCCGGGCGGCGCGGGCGAGGCAAGATCCGGAAGAGACGGCCTGGCCGCAGGCCGCGCCGGTGGCCGGCGCCACGGTCAGGGCACCGGGACCGCCGCGCGGGCGTGGGCGGCGGAGATCAGGGACTCCATCACGCGGGTGTCCTTGTCCCGTTCCGGGTGCCACTGGACGCCCAGGATCCACCGGTCGGGGTCGGGGACCTCGATCGCCTCCACCGTGCCGTCCAGCGCGTGGGCCGACACGATCAGGCCGCGGCCCAGGCGGTCCACGGCCTGGTGGTGGTAGGTCGGGACCTGCGCCTCCTGCGGGACCAGCTCCGCGTAACGGGTGCCCGGGACCGGCCGGACCGGGTGCCAGGAGGTGCCGCCGGGGGCGTCGACGTGGCCGTCGATGTGCTGGATCAGCGTGCCGCCCAGGGCCACGTTCAGCGCCTGCATGCCCCGGCAGATGCCCAGCAGAGGGGTGTCGGAGTCGAGCGCGGCCGCGATCAGGGCCAGTTCCCAGTGGTCGCGGACCGTCGCGGGGGCACCCGTACGGGGGTCGCGCGCGGCGCCGTAGTGGACCGGGTCCACGTCCGGGCCGCCCGCGACCACCAGACCGTCCACCCGGCTCAGCACCTCCGCCGCCGAACCGGGTTCGTCCGGCGGGAGCAGCACGGCCGCGCCGCCCGCCGCCTGGACCAGTTCGTAGTACCCGGTCGGTACGAGGGACGTCGGGAGGTCCCACACCCCGTAGCGGGTGGATTCCTCGACGTAGGTGGTGATGCCGATGAGCGGCCTGGGCACGTTCGTTACCTCCGGCAGGGGGCAGGGCAGGGCAGGAACAGGGTTTCAGTCACGGCTCAGTTCCGCCTCGGCTTCCGCCAGAGCCGCGAACTCCTCCTCGGGCGCCGAGGCCACGAGGTGGTGCCGACTGTAGATCGCGAAGTAGGCGAGGGCGACGGCGTACACGGCCAGCGCGATGAATGCCGCGTCCTTGTCCACCAGGAAGGTGGCGACCAGGGCCGAGAGGGCGAGTACGAAGGCCACCGAGGACGTCAGGATCCCGCCCGGGGTGCGGTACGGGCGCTCCAGGTCCGGCTCCCGGCGGCGCAGCACGATGTGCGAGAGGGCCATCAGGGCGTAGGAGATGGTCGCGCCGAACACCGCGATGTTCAGCATGCGCGCGCCGTTCCCGGTGGCGGCGGCCAGGGCGAAGCCGATGGCGCCGGGGATGACGAGGCCGAGGTACGGGGCCTTGCGCTTCGAGGTGAGCGAGAGGAAACGGGGCAGGTAGCCGGCCCGCGAGAGGGCGAAGAGCTGGCGCGAGCCCGCGTAGATGAGGGAGAAGAAGGACGCCACCAGGCCGGCCAGGCCCGCGTAGTTCACGAAGCGGCTGAGCGCGGTCGGGCCGCCGTCCCCCTCCAGGGCGACGACCAGCGGGTTGCCGGCCGCCTTGACGGCGTCGGCGCCCTGGGCCCCGGTCGCGGCGAAGAAGGTGATCAGCGCCAGCAGGGCGAGGATGCCCATGGAGATGGCGAGCGCCTTCGGCATGGAGCGGACCGGGTCCTTCGCCTCCTCGGCCGCCAGCGGTACGCCCTCGACACCGAGGAAGAACCACATCCCGAAGGGGAACGCGGCCCAGATGCCGAGGACGCCCAGCGGCAGCCAGGAGTTCGAGCCGAAGGCGCTCGCGTCCACCGGGATGTCGTTGAGGCCGTCGGCGCTGAACTCGGTGAGGGCGCCCACGGCGAAGATGAGCAGGGCGGCGACGGCGATCGCGGTCACGACGAGGCTGAAGCGGAGCGCCTCGCCCACGCCCCAGAGGTGGACGCCGATGAAGACCACGAAGCAGCCGAGGTAGACCGGCCAGTTGGAGGTGAGGCCGAAGAGGCCGAGGGACTCGACGTAGTCGCCGATGAAGATGACGATCGCGGCCGGGGCGAGGATGTACTCGATGAGGATGGCGGTTCCGGTGAGGAAGCCGCCCCAGGGGCCCAGGGCCCGGCGGGCGAAACCGTAGCCGCCGCCCGCGGTCGGCAGGATGGTGGACAGTTCCGCGAGGGAGAAGACCAGGCAGGCGTACATCGCGCCCATGAGGACGGTGGCGATGGCGAGGCCGCCGAAGCCGCCCTTGTCGAGGCCGACGTTCCAGCCGGAGAAGTCGCCGGAGACGACGTAGGCGACGCCGAGACCGGTCAGCAGCAGCCAGCCGGCGCTGCCGCGGCGCAGCGTGCGGCGCTCCAGGTAGTCGTCCGCGCCCGGGTCGCCGCCCTCGGCGGACTCGGTGGGTGCGGGTACGGCTGTCAGCCGTGCCTCGATGTCGTCGGCCATCGTGCGCTCCTGCCTCAGGGCAATGGTTGTGGGGCGTACCTTTGCTCTTGTGGAGTGGAGAGCGCAAGACCTCTGCGTTAAACAGAAGTTACGAAACCCTCCCGGCCCCCGGTTCCGGATCCGCTCCCGGCCCCCCGTTCCGGATCCGCTCCGGGCCGCCGTTGCGGTCACCCTCAGGCCAGGAAGCCCCGCAGCAGCGCCGCCGTGCCGCAGCAGTGCTCGCGCATCGTCTCGCGCGCCCCGGCCGCGTCCCGCGCCAGCACCGACTCCACCAGTGCCGTGTGCTGCTGCTGGGAGTGCTCCAGGTTGCGCACGAGCAGCGGGATGCAGTCCAGCAGGTCGTTGACGGTGGCGCGGACGGCCGCGTACTGGGCCGTGAGGGTGGCGGATCCGGCGAGCTCGCACAGGGTCAGGTGGAAGAGCGTGTCCTGGCGGCGGTAGTCGGCGAGCGGGGCGTCGTGCGTGGCCGCCAGCGCGGCGAGCAGCCGTCCGGCGCCCTCCTCGGTCAGTCCCTGGGAGGCGCACAGGCCGGCCGCCCCCACCTCCAGCACCTCGCGGAAGCGCAGCGCGTCCTCGATGTCCACCCCGGCGACGCGCCGGCGCAGCTCCTCCTCGGCGCCGCCCGCCGGGGTGTCGGGGCGGGGCAGCACGAACGTTCCGCCGTACCGCCCGCGTCGGGCCTCCACCAGGCCCTGGTCCTGCAGTACCTTCAGCACCTCGCGCAGGGTGACCCGACTGATGCCCATGCGCTCCGCCAGTTCGCGCTCGGGCGGCAGCCGTTCGCCGCCCGGCACCAGGCCCAGCCGGACCACCTGGAGGATCTGCTCGAGCGCCTCCTCGAACCCGTTGCCCGCCCGCACCTGCCGCAGCACGGGATTCAGCCGCGCGATCGCGTCGCCTTCACTCGCCGTATCGGTCATCTCGGCTCCGCCCCTTCCCAAGCAATGGTTCTATTCAATACCTTAGGCGCACTCGGCTCACCGAAGGAGAGATTCCCGTGGTAGACCGCACGCCGCCGCTCGCGACCGAGGAGCTCCGCGCCCTCGTCGCCAGCGGCGAGATCGACACAGTGGTCCTGGCCTTCCCCGACATGCAGGGGCGGCTCCAGGGCAAGCGGTTCGCCGCACAGTTCTTCCTCGACGAGGTCCTCGAACACGGCACCGAGGGCTGCAACTACCTTCTCGCCGTCGACACGGACATGAACACCGTCGACGGGTACGAGATGTCCTCCTGGGACCGCGGCTACGGCGACTTCGCCATGCACCCCGACCTCGCCACCCTGCGCCGCATCCCCTGGAACCCGGGCAGCGCCTTCCTCCTCGCCGACCTCGCCTGGAACGACGGCTCGCCCGTCGTCGCCGCGCCCCGGCAGATCCTGCGCCGCCAGCTGGAGCGCCTCGCCGAGCACGGCTTCACCGCGATGGTCGGCACCGAGCTGGAGTTCATGGTCTTCCGGGACACCTACGAGGAGGCCTGGAACTCCCACTACCGCGGCCTGACCCCTGCCAACCAGTACAACATCGACTACTCGGTCCTCGGAACCGGCCGCATCGAACCCCTGCTGCGCCGCATCCGCAACGAGATGCAGGCCGCGGGCCTGACCGTCGAGTCGGCCAAGGGGGAGTGCAACCTCGGCCAGCACGAGATCGCCTTCCGCTACGACGAGGCGCTGACCACCTGCGACCAGCACTCCGTCTACAAGACCGGGGCGAAGGAGATCGCTTCCCAAGAAGGCGTCTCGCTGACCTTCATGGCGAAGTTCGACGAGCGCGAGGGCAACTCCTGTCACATCCACCTCTCGCTCGCCGATTCAGACGGACGCAACGCGATGGCCGGGGACGGACCAGGCGGAATGTCACCGGTGATGCGGCACTTCCTGGCCGGCCAGCTGGCCGCGCTGCGCGACTTCTCCCTTCTCTACGCCCCCAACATCAACTCGTACAAGCGTTTCCGGCCGGGATCCTTCGCGCCGACCGCCGTCGCCTGGGGCGTGGACAACCGGACCTGCGCGCTCCGAGTGGTCGGCCACGGCCGCTCCATGCGCTTCGAGAACCGCCTCCCCGGAGGCGACGTCAACCCGTACCTCGCCGTCTCCGGCCTCGTCGCGGCCGGCCTCTACGGCATCGAGAACCGGCTGGAGCTGCCCGACGCGTGCGCCGGCAACGCCTACACCGCCGAATACGCGCACGTGCCGGCCACCCTGCGCGAGGCGGCCGAGCTCTGGGAGAACAGCGAGATCGCCAAGGCCGCCTTCGGCCCCGAGGTCGTCGCCCACTACCGGAACATGGCCCGCGTGGAACTCGACGCGTACGACTCCGCGGTGACCGACTGGGAGCTGCGCCGCTCCTTCGAACGTCTCTGATCCGCCCGGCACCGCACCGCCAACCATCGAACGTCTGTGAGGCACCACGTGTCCGATGAGCTGGACCCACTCAACCTGCGAGTGCTGAACCCGGCCACCGAGGAAACCGTCGCCATCGTCCCGGCCGCCACACGGGACGATGTCGACGCCGCCGTCGCCCGGGCCGCCGCGGCCCAGCGGGCGTGGGCGGCCGCCGCCCCCGCCGACCGGGCCCGGCTGCTGCGCCGCTTCGCCGCGGTCGTCGACGGCCACGTCGAGGAACTGGCGCAGCTGGAGGTCCGCGAAGCCGGCCACACCATCGGCAACGCCCGCTGGGAAGCCGGCAACGTCCGCGACCTCCTCGACTTCGCCGCCGGGGGAGTGGAGCGGCTCTCCGGCCGCCAGATCCCCGTCGCCGGCGGCATCGACGTCACCTTCCTCGAACCCCTCGGCGTCATCGGCGTGATCGCCCCCTGGAACTTCCCCATGCCGATCGCCGCCTGGGGCCTGGCCCCGGCCCTCGCCGCCGGCAACGCCGTCATCCTCAAGCCCGCCGAGACCACCCCGCTGACCGCGCTGCGCCTCGCCGAACTCGCCCTCGAAGCCGGGATCCCCGAGCACCTCTTCCAGGTGCTCCCCGGGCACGGGGCGGTCGCCGGCGACGCGCTCGTCGAACACCCCGGCGTGGCCAAGATCGTCTTCACCGGCTCCACCCGCGTCGGCAAGCAGATCATGGCCAAGTGCGCCGAGCGGGTGAAGCGCGTCACCCTCGAACTCGGCGGCAAGAGCCCCAACATCGTCTTCGCCGACGCGGACCTGGAGGCCGCCGCGGCCGCCGCCCCCATGTCCTTCCTCGACAACACCGGCCAGGACTGCTGCGCCCGCACCCGGATCCTCGTACAGCGCTCCGTGTACGACCGCTTCCTGGAGCTCGTCGCCCCCGGCATCGCCGCCGTGGCCGTCGGCGACCCGCTCGACGAGAAGACGCAGATGGGCCCGCTGATCTCGCGGACCCAGCTGGACCGCGTACGGTCCTTCGTCACCGACGACCTCACCGCGATCCGCGGCACCACCCCCGAGGGCCCCGGCTTCTGGTACCCGCCGACCCTCGTCACGGACGTCACCCCCACCGCGCCCGTGGCCGCCGAGGAGGTCTTCGGACCGGTCGCCGTCGTCCTGCCCTTCGAGGACGAGGAGGACGCCGTACGCCTGGCCAACGCGACCGAGTACGGGCTCTCCGGCTCCCTCTGGACCCGCGACATCGGCCGCGCCCTGCGCGTCTCGCGCGCCGTCGCCGCAGGGAACCTGTCCGTCAACTCCCACAGCAGCGTCCGCTACTGGACCCCCTTCGGCGGCTACAAGCAGTCCGGCCTCGGCCGCGAGCTCGGCCCCGACGCCCTCACCGCTTTCACCGAGACCAAGAACGTCTTCATCAGCACGGAGGCCTGAACCACATGACCAGCCAGAGCCCTGAAGAGATCGTCTGCCGCCGCCTGGTCGGCCGTACCGCCGTCATCACCGGAGCCGGCAGCGGCATCGGCCTCGCCACCGCCCGGCGCCTCGCGTCCGAGGGCGCCCACATCGTCTGCGGCGACATCGACGAGACGGCCGGCAAGGCCGCCGCCGAGGAGGTCGGCGGGACCTACGTGAAGGTCGACGTCACCGACAAGGAGCAGGTCGACGCCCTCTTCAAGACGGCCTTCGACACCTACGGCTCCGTCGACATCGCCTTCAACAACGCGGGCATCTCGCCCCCGGACGACGACTCCATCCTCACCACCGAGCTCGACGCCTGGCGGCGCGTCCAGGACGTCAACCTCACCTCCGTCTACCTGTGCTGCAAGGCCGCCCTGCCCTACATGCAGCGCCAGGGCCGCGGCTCGATCATCAACACCGCCTCCTTCGTCGCGATCATGGGAGCCGCGACCTCGCAGATCTCCTACACCGCCTCCAAGGGAGGCGTCCTGGCCATGTCCCGCGAGCTCGGCGTGCAGTTCGCCCGCGAGGGCATCCGCGTCAACGCCCTGTGCCCGGGGCCGGTCAACACCCCGCTGCTCCAGGAGCTGTTCGCCAAGGACCCCGAGCGCGCCGCCCGCCGCCTCGTGCACATCCCGCTGGGCCGCTTCGCCGAGCCCACCGAGATCGCCGCCGCCGTGGCCTTCCTCGCCAGTGACGACTCCTCCTTCATCAACGCCACCGACTTCCTCGTCGACGGCGGGATCTCCGGCGCGTACGTCACCCCGCTGTAGACCACCGCGGCGCAGACCACCCCGTTCCGGGCCGGCCGGGTGCCGTGAGGCGCCCGGCCGTTCCGTGCCCGAACCCCGAGGAGCAGCATGCGCAGCAACAGAACCGCCACCCTCGCCCTCATCGCGGCCGTCGGCTCCGCTCTCCTGCTGGCCCCGCCCGCCGAGGCGGACCAGAGCCACTGCCGCAGGGCGACGGTGGGAGCCGGCTGGTACGGCGACAACCAGGCCCGGCTCCAGGAGCTCGTCGACCAGTACGGAAGCTGCGGCCCGTACCGGCCCGCCCGGGCCAAACCCGTCGCCGTCTTCGACTGGGACAACACCGTCGTCAAGAACGACGTCGGCGACGCCACCATGTTCTGGCTGCTGCGCAACGGGAAGATCCGCCGCCCCGCCGACTGGGCCGCCACCAGCCGCTTCCTCACCCCGGCCGCCGCCGGCGCCCTCGCCGGCGCCTGCGACGCCCTCGCCCGCCCCGGCGCCCCGCTGCCCACCGGCACCCCCGGCGGAGCCGGCTGCGCGGACGAGATCAACGCCGTCTACGGGACCGCCGCGACCCGCGCCGGCGCCGCCGCCTTCGCCGGCTGGGACCGCCGCACCACCGAGCCCTCGTACGCCTGGCTGCCCCAGCTCATGCAGGGCTGGACCGCCCGCGAGATCCGGGGCTTCGCCGCCGCCGCCCGCGCCGAGAACCTCGCCGCGCCCGTCGGCGCCGTGCAGCAGGTCGGCAGCGGTACCGCCACCGGCTGGGTGCGCTACTACGAGCAGCAGAAGGACCTCATCGGAACGCTGCGCGCGTCCGGCTTCGACGTCTGGATCAGCTCCGCCTCGCCCCAGCCGGTCGTCGAGGTGTGGGCCGAGGGCGTCGGCATCGACGTGGACCACGTCATCGGCATCCGCAACACCACCGCCCACGGCGGGCGGTTCACCTCCCACCTGAAGGGCTGCGGATCCGTCCGGGACGGCGCCGACACGATGATCACCTACATCGACGGCAAGCGCTGCTGGATCAACAAGGAGGTCTTCGGGGTGCGCGGCCCGGCCGCCGAGAAGGTCCGGCCCGCCGGCCGCCGCCAGGTGTTCGCCGCCGGCGACTCCGACACCGACGTCTCCTTCCTGCGCGACGCCACCGCCCTGCGGCTCGTCGTGAACCGCAACAAGAACGAGCTGATGTGCCGGGCGTACGACAACGGCGACGGCCGCTGGATCGTCAACCCCATGTTCATCGAGCCCAAGAAGCAGAAGGCCGGCCCCTACCCGTGCGCGACGACGGGCTACGTCGACCACGACGGCACCAGGGGACCGGTCCTGCGCGACGACGGCGGCGTCATCCCCGACCAGACGGACGCGGTCTTCCAGGACCCGGCCCGCCAGGACCCGGCCCGCCAGGACCCGGCCCGCCAGGTCGGGACCGCCGGGTCAGGACGCTCCTAGAGGAACGTGCGGCCCTCGCCCCGGTAGGTCGGGGCCGTGGCCGTCACCCGGTCCCCCTCCACCAGGTGCAGCGTGTCGAAGCGCTCGCACAGCTCGCCCGCCTTCGCGTGCCGGAACCACACCCGGTCGCCGATCAGCAGGTCGTCGGCCGGGCCGCCCAGCAGCGGTGTCTGCACCTCGCCGGCCCCCTCCTGGGGGTCATAGCGCAGCCCCCGCGGCAGGTACGGAACCGGCAGCCGGTCCGCGCCGGCCGCGCCCGAGGCCGGGTAGCCGCCCCCGAGCACCGTCACCACGCCCACACCGGGCCTGCGCACCACCGGCTGCGCGAACAGCGCCGCCGGACGCCCGCTGAAGGAGGTGTAGTTGTCGAACAGCCGCGGCACGTACAGCCCCGACCCGGCGGCCACCTCCGTCACCGCGTCCTCGGCGACCGTGTACTGCACGCTGCCGGTCCCGCCGCCGTTGACGAACTCCAGGTCCGGTACGACCGCCCGCACGGCCCGCACCACCTCGGCCCGCCGCGCCGCGAGCTCCCTGCGGGCCGCCCCCTGCATCAGCCGTATGGCCCGGGAGCGCAGCGGCCGGCCGGCCGGCGCGTCCCCGACCCCGGCGACGTGGCCCTCGTACGCCATCAGGCCGACCACCCGGAACCCCGGCCGGGCGCAGACCGTACGGGCCAGCGCGGCCAGCTGCGCCGGCTCGCGCAGCGGGGACCGGCGGGCCCCGACCCGGACCCGGCCGCCGAACAGCTGCAGGGCGGTGTCCAGTTCCAGACAGACGCGGATCTCCTCGGCGCCCCCGTCGCGGGCCCCGTCGATCAGCTCCAGCTGCGCCGGATCGTCGACCATCACCGTGACGGCGCCGGCCAGTTTGGCGTCGTTCGCCAGCTCGGCGAAGCCGGCCCGGTCGGCGGACGGATACGCGAGGAGCACGTCCTCGAACCCGGACCGGGCCAGCCACAGCGACTCGGCCAGCGTGTACGACATGATCCCGGCGAACCCGGGCCGGGCCAGCACGCGTTCGAGCAGCGCGCGGCACCGCACCGACTTGCTGGCGACCCGGACCGGCTTGCCGCCGGCCCGGCGCACGAGGTCGTCGGCATTGGCGTCGAAGGCGTCGAGGTCCACGATGGCCAGCGGTGCGTCCAGGTGCGCGGTCGCCCGGTCGTACCGGGCGCGGTCGGCGGCGGGGGAGTTCATGGGCGGCAGCTTGCCAGAGGTCTGTACCGGTGGGTAGGGGTCGGCGACCGCCGGAGGCGGGGACACCGGCGCCGCGGGGCCCCGCCGGGGACCCCGTAGAGTACGGGCAGGCAGCCGTACGGAACGGGGGGCGGAGCCGCCGGATGACCACGACGACACCGCGGACCACGATCCCGGGCGAGCCCGATCCCTGGTCCCCGCCGCCCCAGCCCGCGCACGCCCCGCCGCGCCGCCACCCGGGACGCGTCCTCGCCGCCGCGCTCTGCCTCCTCCTCGGGGGCGGCCTCGTCGGCGGAGCCGCCGTCACCACCTGGGTCGAACACCGCGCCGCGAACCGCCCGTTGCCGGCCGACGCCGCCTACCGCAAGGCCGAGTCGCTGTGGCGGGCCGCGCCCGTGGACAGCCTCTTCCCACCCGTCCTGGCCGGCCCCGCGGCCGGCCCCGGCGGCTCCGACCGGACCTGGACCCGCGTCGCGCTCGCACCCGACGCCGACTGCGCGGCCGCCCTGGCCGCCGACTGGCAGGCCCTGTTGGCCGCCACCGGCTGCACCCGCGTGCTCCGCGCCACCTACACCGACGCCACCCGCAGCTCCCTGATCACCGTCGGCCTGGTCTTCACCCCCGCCGACGCCCCCGCGATGAGCGCCCTCACCGGCCGGATCACCGCCCCGCCGGCCTACGGTTTCGCCGACGGGCAGCGCGCCGCCTGGACCGCGTCCGTACGCGACGAGGCCCCCGTCGTGGTCTACGCCGTCTCCGCCTTCGCCGACGGCCGCCCGCTGGACGCGCCCCGCCCCGCCGAGGACCTGATGAAGAAGGACGCCACCGGAGCCGCCGCGCAGGCGGGCCTCGGGCACGAGGCCAAGGCGGTCGCCGCCCGCATCGGGGACGGCGTGGCGCTGCTCGCCGCACCGCCCGTCACGCCCGCGCCGAAGGCCGCCCGATGAGCCCGCCACGGGCGCTCGGGCGGGCGGCCGCGGCCCTGACCGCCGCCGCCCTCCTCACGGCCGCCACCGCGTTCCCGGCCGCCGCCGACACCATCCGAGACCGCCAGTGGGGCCTGCTCGCGCTCCGCGCCGAGGAGGCCTGGGGCACCACCCGGGGCGACGGGGTGACCGTCGCCGTCCTCGACACCGGGGTCGACGACTCCCACCCCGACCTCGCCGGCCAGGTCCTCGAAGGCACCGACCTCATCGGCATGGGCGCCGGCCGCGGCGACCGGACGTGGGCCCGCCACGGCACCGCCATGGCGAGCATCATCGCCGGGCACGGCCACGGACCCAGCCGCGGCCAGGGCGTCCTCGGCCTCGCCCCGCAGGCGCGGATCCTGCCGGTCCGGGTGATCCTCGAAGAGGGCGACCCGGGCCGGGGCAAGGCCCGCGACAGCAAGGGCGGGGCCCTCGCGGAGGGCATCCGCTGGGCCGCCGACCACGGCGCCGACGTGATCAACCTGTCCCTCGGCGACGACAGCGACTCCGCCCACCACGAGGCGGGCGAGGACGAGGCCGTCCAGTACGCGCTCGCCAAGGGCGTGGTCGTCGTCGCCTCCGCCGGCAACGGCGGCGAGACGGGCGATCGCGTCTCCTACCCGGCCGCGTACCCGGGGGTGATCGCCGTCACCGCCGTCGACCGCCGCGGCAGGAAGGCCACGTTCTCCACGCGCAACTGGTACGCCACCGTCAGCGCCCCCGGCGTCGACGTGGTCATCGCCGACCCCGACCGCTCCTACTACGAGGGCTGGGGCACCAGCGCCGCCGCGGCCTTCGTCTCCGGCGCCGCGGCCCTGATCAAGGCCGAGCACCCGGACCTGTCCCCGGCCCAGATCAAGAAGCTGCTGGAAGACACCGCCTCCGACTCCCCGGCCGGCGGCCGCGACGACGCCCGCGGCCACGGCACGGTGGATCCGGTCGCCGCCCTCCAGGCCGCGGAGTCCACGCGGGCGGAGGCCGCCGTGCCCGCCCCCGCCGCCGCCGGGAGCAGGTACTTCGGCCCCGGCCCCGAGCCGGCCCGCCCGCCCGAGCGCAGCGCCCGGCTCGGCGCCCCCGCGGCCGCGGTCGCCGGAGCGGTGCTGCTCGTCCTGGCCGCCGTACTGGGCCGGCGCCCGCGGCGGGGCGGCCGGGGCCGCGACCGCGGGCCCCTCACCGCGCCCTCGCATCCGGCACAGTAGGGTCGGGTAACTGTGGCGAACATGGCGAACAAGAACATTCCCGACCCGGGCTTCTCCGACGACGACGGCTCGGCCGATCCGCGGCTGACCGCGGCCCTGGCCGCCTGGTCCGAGGACCGGGCCAAGGAGCCCGAGGTGCTGGCCGCCCTCAAGGGGGCCCGGCTGCTGGTCCCCGTCGTCGCCGTCCTCGGTGAGGTGGAGACCGACCCGGAGACGGGCCTCAAGCGCGAGAAGAGCAGCGACATGGCCGTCCCGACGCTCCGGGCCGGCGACCGGCGGGCCCTGCCCGCCTTCACCTCGACCGCCTCGCTCGCGCGCTGGGACCCGGCCGCCCGCCCGGTGGCGGTCCCGCTGCACCAGGCGCTGGCCGCCGCCGCGCACGAGAAGGCCGACACCGTGGTCCTGGACCTGGCCGGGCCCGTCGCCTACCAGCTGACCGGCCCGGCGCTGCTGGCCCTCGCCGAAGGCCGTACGGACGCGGACCCGCTGGCCGACCCCGCCGTACGGGAGGCCGTGCGGGACGCCGTGGCCGCGGAGCCGGCCGTGCTCCGCGCCCACCTCGGCCCGGGCGGCGCCGACGCCGACGGCACCCTCGCGATCGTGCTGGCCGGCGGGGCGCAGGCGCCCGCCGCGGCCCGCCGCGTCGCCGAGGCCCTGGCCGCGGACACCACCCTGCGGGCCCGGCTGGTGCGCGGGCTGGACCTGGCGCTGCTGCTGCCGGACGCGCCGGTCCCGCCCGGTGAGGCGCTGTTCACCCGCTGAGCGGGGCGGAGGAGACAAGAAGACGAGAGGAGAGGCGGGTCACACGGGGGACTTCCCGCGTGACCCGCCTCTCCTCTCGTCGTGGTTCGTGCCCGGCGTACCCGCGCGATCAGGCGAAGACGGGACCCGTGAACTTCTCGCCCGGGCCCTGGCCCGGCTCGTCCGGGACGATCGAGGCCTCGCGGAAGGCCAGCTGGAGCGACTTCAGGCCGTCGCGCAGCGGGGCGGCGTGGAAGGAGCTGATCTCGGTGGCGCTCGCGGTGACCAGGCCGGCCAGGGCCGTGATCAGCTTGCGGGCCTCGTCGAGGTCCTTGTGCTCGGAGTCCGGCTTGTCCAGGCCCAGGTTGACCGCCGCGGCGCTCAGCAGGTGCACGGCCACCGTGGTGATCACCTCGACGGCGGGCACGTCCGCGATGTCGCGGGTCATGGAGTCGTAGTCGGGGGCGCCGTCGGCAGCGGGGTCGGTGGAGGGTGTCGCGTCAGTCATGCGCCCCACGATATGCCGTGCGGCGGGCTTGCAACGCGGGTGCTAGTATGTACATCGACCGGCCGGACACTTCTGTGCCCGGCCCACAAGTGGAGGCTCCGTTTCTCCCACCTGACCGTCCTCCGGGACGGCGGGTCACCGGTCAGGTGGCATCCATCGTTCCGTACGGACGATGGAAAGCTGCCCGAGTCTACGCCCCGCGGTCGCACGCGACGGTGTTCCGGTTGTATTGGAGCCCCTGCCTGTGCCCGGCGGGGCTTTTTTGGTTTCCCGCTGTGGTCGGTCTGACGGAAATACACGTCAGCGGCTGTCTGCCAGGCAGTCGTGTGGTGCTACCGAGGAGGATCCATCAGCACCGAGCCCCGCATCAACGACCGGATTCGCGTTCCCGAGGTACGGCTTGTCGGTCCCAGCGGCGAGCAGGTCGGCATCGTGCCGCTTGCCAAGGCGCTTGAGCTCGCGCAGGAGTACGACCTCGACCTGGTCGAGGTCGCGGCGTCCGCACGCCCGCCGGTCTGCAAGCTCATGGACTACGGCAAGTTCAAGTACGAGTCGGCCATGAAGGCCCGTGAGGCGCGCAAGAACCAGGCGCACACGGTCATCAAGGAAATGAAGCTCCGGCCGAAGATCGACCCGCACGACTATGACACCAAGAAGGGTCACGTCGTTCGGTTCCTCAAGCAGGGCGACAAGGTCAAGATCACGATCATGTTCCGTGGTCGCGAGCAGTCCCGGCCGGAACTCGGCTACCGACTGCTGCAGCGCCTCGCTTCGGACGTCGAGGACCTCGGGTTCATCGAGTCGAACCCGAAGCAGGACGGCCGAAACATGATCATGGTCCTCGGTCCGCACAAGAAGAAGACCGAGGCGATGGCCGAAGCCCGCGAGGCGCAGGCCGCCCGCAAGGCCGAGCGCCAGGGTGTCGCCCACGCCGACGACGAGGCCCCTTCCGAGGACGCCGCCGTCGAGGTCGAGGAGACCACCGAGGTCGCCTCCGCCGACGTCACCGAGGCCCCCGCCGACGAGACGAACGCCGAGGCCTGATCCCGAGGCAGCCCGTCTCGGATCACCGACACAACATGACGCTCCCGCGAGCCGGTCCCGCAACGGACCGGTGGGAGCGCCACCGACGAGGAGATAACGGCGCCATGCCGAAGAACAAGACGCACAGCGGTACCAAGAAGCGCTTCAAGGTCACCGGCTCCGGCAAGGTGCTCCGCGAGCGCGCCGGCAAGCGCCACCTGCTCGAGCACAAGTCGTCCCGTGTCACCCGCCGCCTCACCGGCAACGCGGAGATGGCCCCCGGCGACGCCGCGAAGATCAAGAAGCTTCTCGGCATCTGATGTCCTCCGCTCCCCTCGCGGGAGCGGGACGTCAAGACCGGGACCCCATCGAATTCGGGCCGTGTGAAGACACCCACGGCCCCGCTACAAGGAGTTAAAAAGTGGCACGCGTCAAGCGGGCAGTAAACGCCCACAAGAAGCGCCGGGCAATCCTCGAGGCGGCCTCCGGCTACCGCGGTCAGCGTTCGCGCCTGTACCGCAAGGCCAAGGAGCAGGTCACCCACTCGCTGGTCTACAACTTCAACGACCGCAAGAAGCGCAAGGGCGACTTCCGTCAGCTGTGGATCCAGCGCATCAACGCCGCTGCCCGCCAGAACGGCATGACGTACAACCGCCTCATCCAGGGTCTGAAGGCCGCCAACATCGAGGTGGACCGCAAGATCCTCGCCGAGCTGGCCGTCAACGACGCCAACGCGTTCGCCGCGCTGGTCGAGGTCGCGCAGAAGGCGCTTCCGGCCGACGTCAACGCCCCCAAGGCCGCTGCCTAAGGGCTAGCCGGCCCCGCTTGACGCGGCCGGCCCCCACGGACCCGCAGGCATTCGCCTGCGGGTCCGTGTGCTTTCACCCCGCGCCCCGCGCGCCCACCCGCGCGCCCACCCGCGCCCCCGCTTTCCCGCGCGCCCGCTTTCCCGCGCCCCGCGCGCTTCGGAACCCCGAGAGAGAACCGCTGAGACCATGGGTACCCCCGCCGAGCTGATCTCCCCCCGATCCCCGCGGGTGGCCGCCGCCAGGCGACTGGCGCGGCGCAACTTCCGCACCAAGGAGCGCCGGTTCATCGCCGAGGGCCCGCAGGCGGTCCGCGAGGCCGTCGAGCACCGCGGTCCCACCGGCGCGTCGACCCTGATCGAGCTGTTCGCCACCGTCGAGGCCGCCGAACGCTACGCCGAGATCATCGACGCCGCCCTGGACGCCGGTGCCCGCGTGCACTACGCCTCCGACGAGGTGCTCGCCGAGGTCTCGCAGACCGTCACCCCGCAGGGCCTCGTCGGCGTCTGCCACTTCCTGGACTCCCCGTTCGAGGAGATCCTGAAGTCCGGGCCCAGGCTCGTCGCCGTCCTCGCGCACGTCCGCGACCCCGGCAACGCCGGTACGGTGCTGCGCTGCGCCGACGCCGCCGGCGCCGACGCGGTGGTGCTGACCGACGCCTCCGTGGACCTCTACAACCCCAAGTCCGTACGGGCCTCCGTGGGCTCCCTCTTCCACCTGCCGGTCGCGGTCGGCGTCCCGGTGGAGCAGGCCGTCGAGGGCCTGCGGGCGGCCGGCGTACGGATCCTGGCGGCCGACGGCGCGGGCGAGGACGACCTCGACGCCGAGCTGGACGCGGGCACCATGGGCGGTCCCTCCGCCTGGGTCTTCGGCAACGAGGCCTGGGGCCTGCCCGAGGAGACCAGGGCCCTGGCGGACGCCGTGGTGCGGGTCCCGATCCACGGCAAGGCGGAGAGCCTGAACCTGGCGACGGCCGCCGCCGTGTGTCTCTACGCGTCCGCGCGTGCACAGCGGGCGCCCGGAGGGTGCCGCTCCGTGACCCCCAGCTAGTAATGTGGCGGCCCGGGGGCCCACTGCGCTACTCGGAGATGTGGGGTACGGGGACATGACCGTCGGTACGAACAGCTCACCGGGGGCCGGCACGACGGCCGGTCCACCGGTGTCGGCCGGACCCGGCCCCGCCCAGGTCACACCGCGGGCCGACGCCCTGGCCGGCGTCCCGCCGCAGGCTCCGGCCGGCGCCCGTCCGGGCGGCCCCCCGGACGCCGGGGACCGCGCCGACGCAGAATCCCCGGGGCGCGCCGCACGCGCGCGGCGCCCCGTACCCCCGCAGGCCGCCGCTCCGGCCCCCGCGCTGCGCACGACGGTCGGGACGGCTCCGGACGGCGACGCCCCCGGTGAGGGGCTGGGCTTCGGGATCGACCCCGACAGCCTCCCCGACGGGCTCGTCGTCGCCGACCACACCGGACGCGTCATCTGCTTCAACCGGGCCGCCGCCCGGATGACCGCCACCGACCCCGCCGAGGCCCTCGGCGCCCGCATCGACCGGGCGCTCCCGCTGGAGGACCTCGAAGGCCGTCGCTGGTGGGCGCTGACCGACCCCTACGGGGGCCTCGCCACCCGCCGCGGACAGCCCGAGCGCAACCTCCTGCTCCCCGGCGGCCGGGAGGTCCTGGTCTCCGCCAGCTACGTCCGCACCCACCCCACCGGCCCGCTGCGCCGCCTCGTCGTCACCCTCCGGGGCACCGAGGCGCGCCGCCGCACCGAGCGCAGCCACGCCGAGCTGATCGCCACCGTCGCCCACGAGCTGCGCTCCCCGCTGACCTCCGTCAAGGGGTTCACCGCCACCCTGCTCGCCAAGTGGGAACGGTTCACCGACGACCAGAAGCGGCTGATGCTGGAGACGGTCGACGCCGACGCCAACCGCGTCACCCGCCTGATCGCCGAACTCCTCGACATCTCCCGCATCGACTCCGGCCGCCTGGAGGTGCGCCGCCAGCCCGTCGACATCGCCACCGCCGTCGCCCGTCACGTACAGGCGCTCACCGCGAACGGGCAGGACCCCGAGCGGTTCCTCGTGAGCGTCAGCCGTCCGCTCCCCGATCTGTGGGCCGATCCGGACAAGATCGACCAGATCCTCGGCAACCTCCTCGAAAATGCGGTGCGCCACGGAGAGGGAACGGTCACCATCGGGGTATCGCCGCATGAGAAGGGAACCGCCGTCACCGTGTCCGACGAAGGCCCCGGGATCCCCGAGGAGTCGATGGGCCGCGTCTTCACCCGCTTCTGGCGGGGGAGCAAGCGCGGCGGCACCGGCCTGGGCCTGTACATCGTCAAGGGCATCGTGGAGGCCCACGGCGGCACCATCACGGTCGGCCGCGGCCCCGGCGGCGGCGCCGAGTTCCGATTTATCCTGCCCGTGAGCGCCCCGGCGTACCTCACGCAGTAGCACTGCTGAGCATCCCGCCGGACGGCCCACGGGCTCCTTGCACCCCCAGCGGCCTTTAGACTCGTCCTTTGGCACCTTTGTGTCTCTGTGTCGATCGCTCTGATCGTGCCGTACGGGGACCCACCAGCCAGCCATCGGAAGTACGGGAAGAGATGTCGGCACCGAACAAGTCGTACGACCCTGTCGAGGTCGAGGCACTGAAACCGGAAGAGATCGAGCGCATGCGGGACGAGGCGCTCGCCGCCTTCGCGTCCGCCGGCGACCTCGACGCGCTGCGTGAGGCGAAGACCGCGCACATGGGCGACCGCTCGCCCCTGGCGCTCGCCAACCGCGAGATCGGCGCGCTGCCCCCGCAGGCCAAGGCCGAGGCGGGCAAGCGCGTGGGCCAGGCCCGCGGCGCCGTGAACAAGGCCTTCGGGGCCCGCACGGTCGAGCTCGAGGCCGAGCGCGACGAGCGGGTGCTGGTCGAGGAGGCCGTGGACGTCACGCTGTCCTACGACCGCGTCCCCGCCGGCGCCCGGCACCCCCTGACCACGCTGATGGACCGCATCGCGGACATCTTCGTGGCCATGGGGTACGAGGTCGCCGAGGGGCCCGAGGTCGAGGCGGAGTGGTTCAACTTCGACGCCCTCAACTTCACGCCCGACCACCCGGCGCGCCAGATGCAGGACACCTTCTTCGTCCGGGGCCCCGAGGGCACCGAGGGCGACGAGTCCGGTGTCGTGCTGCGCACCCACACCTCCCCGGTGCAGGCGCGCTCGCTGCTGGAGCGCAAACCCCCCGTCTACATCGTCTGCCCGGGCCGCGTGTACCGCACCGACGAGCTCGACGCGACGCACACCCCGGTCTTCCACCAGGTCGAGCTGCTCGCCGTGGACGAGGGCCTGACCATGGCGGACCTCAAGGGCACCATGGACCACATGGTCCAGGAGCTGTTCGGCGAGGGCACCACCACGCGCCTGCGCCCGCACTTCTTCCCCTTCACCGAGCCGTCCGCCGAGATGGACATGCAGTGCTACGTGTGCCGCGGCGCGTCGGTGGGCAACCCCGACCGTCCGTGCCGCACCTGCTCCAGCGAGGGCTGGATCGAGCTCGGCGGCTGCGGCATGGTCAACCCCAAGGTGCTCGTCGCCTGCGGTGTGGACCCCGAGAAGTACAGCGGGTTCGCCTTCGGGTTCGGCATCGAGCGGATGCTGATGTTCCGTCACAACGTTGAAGACATGCGAGACATGGTCGAGGGTGACGTTCGCTTCACCCGGCCGTTCGGGAGTGAGATCTGATGCGCGTCCCGCTTTCCTGGCTGCGGGAGTACGTCGACCTGCCCGCGGGCGAGACCGGCCGTGACGTGGCCGCCAAGCTGGTCGACGCCGGCCTGGAGGTCGAGACCGTCGAGCAGCTCGGCGGCGGGCTCAAGGGCCCGCTCGTCGTCGGCCAGGTGCTGACCATCGAGGAGCTCGAGGGCTTCCGCAAGCCGATCCGTTTCTGCACGGTCGACGTCGGCCAGGCCAACGGCACCGGCGAACCGCAGGAGATCGTCTGCGGCGCCCGGAACTTCTCCGTCGGCGACAAGGTCGTCGTGGTCCTGCCCGGCGCCGTGCTGCCCGGCGACTTCGCGATCGCCTCGCGCAAGACGTACGGCCGCACCTCGCACGGCATGATCTGCTCCGGCGACGAGCTGGGCATGGGCGACGACGGCACGCACGGCATCATCGTGCTGCCGCACGAGCACGAGGTCGGCACCGACGCGATCGAGCTGCTCCAGCTCGTCGACGAGGTCCTCGACATCGACATCACCCCGGACCGCGGCTACTGCATGTCCATGCGCGGTGTCGCCCGCGAGGCGGCCACCGCCTACGGCCTGCCGCTGCGCGACCCGGCGCTGCTCGACGTGCCCCAGCCGAACTCGTACGGCTACCCCGTCAAGATCGACGACCCGGCGGGCTGCGACCGCTTCACCGCCCGCACGGTGACCGGTCTCGACCCCGACGCGCGCTCCCCGATCTGGCTGACCCGCCGCCTGCAGAAGGCGGGCATGCGCCCGATCTCGCTCGCCGTCGACATCACCAACTACGTGATGCTCGAACTCGGCCAGCCGCTGCACGCCTACGACCGCTCCAGCATCGAGGGCGCCATCGGTGTCCGCCGGGCCGAGCAGGGCGAGAAGTTCACCACCCTCGACGGGGTCAAGCGCACGCTCGACGCCGAGGACCTGGTGATCACCGACAACAGCGGCCCGATCGGGCTCGCCGGTGTCATGGGCGGCGCCAACACCGAGATCGCCGACTCCGTCACCGACCCCGAGACCGGCCAGGTCACCGGGACCACCGACGTGGTCATCGAGGCCGCGCACTTCGACTCCGTGTCGATCTCGCGCACCGCCCGCCGCATGAAGCTCTCCTCCGAGGCCTCCAAGCGCTTCGAGCGGGGCGTCGACCCGCAGGCCGCCGCCGCGGCCGCGCAGCGGACCGTCGACCTGCTCGTGCTCCTCGCGGGCGGCACCGCCGAGGCGGGCGTCACCGAGGTCCTCGCCCCGGGCGCGCCGCGCACCATCGCCATGCCCGCGGACCACCCGGACCGCGTCGCGGGCATGGAGTACGGCCGCGAGACCGTCGTGCGCCGCCTCCAGGAGATCGGCTGCGACGTCTACGGCCAGGACGAGCTCGTCGTCACCGTCCCCTCGTGGCGGCCCGACCTCGCCGCGCCCAACGACCTCGCCGAAGAGGTCATCCGGCTGGAGGGTTACGGGAACCTCCCCTCGACCCTCCCGCAGGTGCCCTCCGGCCGCGGTCTGACCGCCCGGCAGCAGCTGCACCGCCGGGTCGGCCGCGCGCTGGCCGGCGCGGGCTACGTCGAGGTGCTGAGCTACCCCTTCATCGGCGAGGGCGTCTTCGACCAGCTCCAGCTCCCGGCGCACGACGCGTCGCGCCAGGTGGTCAAGCTCGTCAACCCGATCTCCGACGAGGAGCCGGCGCTGCGCACCACGCTGCTGCCGGGTCTGCTCGGCGCGCTGCGCCGCAACGACAGCCGGGGCAGCCACGACCTCGCGCTCTTCGAGACCGGTTCGGTCTTCCGGGCCGGCCCGCAGCCGGGTGTCGCCGTACGGCTGCCCGTCGACCGCCGTCCGACGGACGAGGAGATCGCCACCCTGAACGCGGCCCTGCCCGCGCAGCCGCGGTACGCCGCGGTCGTGCTGGCCGGTGCGCGTGAGCAGGCCGGCTGGTGGGGCAAGGGCCGTCCGGCCGACTGGGCGGACGCGGTCCAGGCCGCCCGCTCGCTGGCCGTCGAGGCCGGCGCGGAGCTCGTCGTCCGCCAGGGCCAGTACGGCCCCTGGCACCCGGGCCGCTGCGCCGAGCTCGTCGTCACCCTCGACGGCCTCGAGCAGGTCATCGGTCACGCCGGCGAACTGCACCCGCGCGTGGTCAAGGCGATGGGCCTGCCGGCCCGCACCAGCGCCATGGAGCTCGACCTGGACCGCCTCGCGGCGGCCGGCGGCGAGGCCCTGCAGGCGCCCCGGATCTCCACCTTCCCGGTGGCGACCCAGGACGTCGCGCTGATCGTGGACGCGTCGGTTCCGGCGTCCTCCGTGGAGGCCGCGCTGCGCAAGGGCGCGGGCGAACTCCTGGAGTCGCTGCGGCTGTTCGACGTGTTCACCGGTGAGCAGGTCGGTGAGGGCAAGAAGTCCCTGGCGTACGCGCTGCGCTTCCGCGCGACCGACCGGACGCTGACCGCCGAGGAGTCCACGGCCGCGCGCGACGCGGCGGTGGCGCTGGCGGGCGAGCGGACCGGGGCGGTGCTCCGGGGGGCGTAGCCGCACCCGCGTAAGGCCAGTTGAGGGCGCATCCGGACCACCGGATGCGCCCTCACTCGTTCGGGTGAGAAGCGCGGAGGCCCGTGTCCGGGGCACCGGTCGGTCGACACAATCGATCCGGCCGGAGGGGAGCCTACGGATGATCACGCGCGGGGAGATGCCCCAGCTGCGCCGGGTGTGCGTCGTGGCCTGGGGCGGCGTCGCGGTGTCCTGGGAGCTGGCCACCTCGGGGCGGCTGGCGCCGAGCCTGGCCACGTGCGCGGCCTTCCTGCTGCTGGCCACCGGCTGGGCCCTGCACGTCCGGAGCGGGCTGCTGGGCGAACTGCGCCGCTCGCAGGAGATCGCGGGCGCCGCGCAGCGGGCGGTGCTGCGGCCGATGCCGGGGCGGATCGACGGCCTGATCTCGGCCGCGGCGCAGCTCTCGGCGAGCCGGGGCGCGGCGGTGGGCGGGGACCTGTACGAGGCGGTGCCGACGGCGCACGGCGTGCGGGTGGTCATCGGAGACGTACGGGGGCACGGGCTGCCGGCGCTGGGCGCGGCGGCGGCCGTGCTCGGGGCCTTCCGCGAAGCGGCGTACGACGAGGCGACGCTGGGCGGCGTCCTGCGGCGGATGGAGCGGGCGCTGGGCCGGCACCTGCGGGACCGGGCGCGCGCGGAGCATCCGGCCGCCTGCACCGGCGAGCCGCAGTCGCCCTCGGCCGAGGAGTTCGTGACCGTCCTGCTCCTCCAGATCGCCCCGGACGGCACCCTGCTGGCCCTGAACTGCGGCCACCCCTGGCCGTACCGCATCCGGCCCGCGCAGCGGCTCACCGACGTGCAGGCCCTGGACGGCGAGACCCTGCCCCCGCTCGGGGTGGTGCCCGTACCGGCGCAGGCGCAGCCGCACCCCGTGGGGGAACTGCGGCCCGGGGAGACCCTGTTCCTGCACACCGACGGAGCTGAGGAGGCCCGGGACGCCGCCGGCGCGTTCTTCCCCCTGCGGAGCGTCCTCGCGCAGGCCCCGGCCCCGCGAACGCCCGCGCGGCTGGTCGCGGGCGTGCACGCGGCCCTGCTCCGGCACACGGGCGGGCGACTCGCCGACGACGTCGCCCTGCTGGTGCTCAGCAACGACCGGTCCTGACCGGCCCGCTGCCGGGGGGCCGGCTCCGCCGGGACCCGGCGACCAACCGGGCGCCGGCGGAGCCGGACACGCCGCCCGCCTGCCATGGAGTGTCGGGCAGACAGCAGGACGGGCGGCGCGGTGCGGGTCGTCGCACTGTACGAGGGGGAGCCGACGACCCGAGCTACCTCTTGGCGAGGCCCTTAAGTGAAGCGCCCGCGGCGGCCCCTGCGGCAGAGTGCGCATCGCATTTATGCGCGTACACGGTTCACACCCCGTGTGAACCGCGCACCCACTAGCCTGAGACCGACGAGCCCCGGGAGCGGCCCATGCAGCCCAACGTCCTGCTCGACGCCCTCCTCGCCGAGGCGGGCATGTCCCATGCCGGACTCGCCGCCTACGTGAACCAGGCGGGCCGCACCCGCGGACTCGCCCTGCGCTACGAACACACCGCCGTGGCCCGTTGGCTGAAGGGCCAGCGGCCCCGGGGGCAGGTCCCCGACCTGATCTGCGAGGTGCTCGGCGGCCGGCTGCGGCGCCCCGTCGGCCTGGACGACATCGGGCTCGGGGCGGCCGACCGGCCCGTCTCCCTGCACGCCTCCCCGCTCAGCGGGTTCGTGGACCGGGCCGCCGCCCTGTGGCGGTCCGACGGGCAGGCCCGGCCCCAGCTGCTCGCCGCCGAAGCGGTCACCGGAACGCCCGCCGTGATCCCGGTCTGGGAGTGGGAGAACCCGCCCGAGGACGCGGACGTCTCCCGCGAGGGCCCGAACCGGATCGGTCCCGAGCACATCGAGATCCTGAAGGCCGCCCGCGCGCACTACGAGCTGATGTACCGCAGGGCCGGCGGAGTGGCCACCCGGGACCGGATCGTCCGCTTCCTTGGCAGTGAGACGGCGCCCATGCTGCGCGGCAGCTACCCCGACGCCCTCGGCCGCCAACTGCACCGGGCCACCGGCTCGCTCGTGGCGGTGGCGGGGATCTGCGCGTACGACTCGGACGCCCACGGGCTCGCCCAGCGCTACTTCCACCAGGCGCTGCGGCTGGCCAAGGCGAGCGGGGACCGCGGGCTCGGGGCGTACGTGATCGCGCTGATCGTCAACCAGTCCCTGCACCTGCGCGAGTACCGCCAGGCCGTCGCCTTCGCCGAGGCCGCGCTGCGCGCCGCCGGCCCGCACACCACTCCGGCGCTGGCCGCCGACCTGTACGCCATGCAGGCCAAGGCGTACGCCCAACTCGGCGACACCGGGGCCGCGCTGGCCTGCATCCGCAACGCCGAGGCGGCGGCCGAGCGGATCCGCCCCGGCACCGAACCGGACGAGACGGGCTACGTACAGCCCGGGCTCGTCAACGTCCAGGTCGCCGAGGCGCTGCTCAGTCTGGGGGACCTGGAAGCGGCCCGGGTCCAGGCGGCCGCCGCCGTCGGCACCCCGGCCCACGACCGCGGGCGGGTGCACCGGCTGGCGATGCTGTGCGAGATCCAGCTGCGCCAGGGCGAGGCGGACCGGGCCGCGGCCTCCGCGGCGGAAATGGCCGAGCGGGCCAGGGGGATGGAGTCGCTGCGGCTGCGCGACCGGCTGCGGGCGGTCCGCGAACAGCTGCTGACCAGCGGTTGTTCGGGCGCGGCGGAGACCGCACAGCTCATCGACGGGGCGCTGCGCGTTCCGCTGTGACAGGTCAGCTGCTGCCATGTTTGCCACCTACTCGAACGGAAGGTGGCACAGCCGTGCAGTGGATGAACCTGAGTGAGCAGACTGTGTACAAGAACCGCTGGTTCGACGTGAACCTCGCCGATGTGGAACTCCCCGACGGCCGGCACCTGGACCATTTCGTGATCCGGCTGCGTCCGGTCGCCGTGGCCACGGCCGTCAACGAGGCCAACGAGGTGCTGCTGCTCTGGCGGCACCGCTTCATCACCGACAGCTGGGGCTGGGAACTGCCCGCCGGGGTGGTCGAGGACGGCGAGGACATCGCGGTCGCGGCGGCGCGCGAGATGGAGGAGGAGTCGGGCTGGCGGCCCGGCCCGCTCCACCACCTGATGACCGTCGAGCCGTCCAACGGGCTGACCGACGCCCGCCACCACCTCTACTGGGCGCAGGGGGCCACCTACATCGGCCATCCCGAGGACGCGTTCGAGTCCTCGCGCCGGGAATGGGTCCCGCTCAAACTCGTGCCGGACATGATCGCGCGCGGGGAGATCCCGGCCGCCAACATGGCGGCCGGGCTGCTCCTGCTGCACCACCTGCGGCTCGGTCAGCCGTAGGGACGCGGGCGCGGCGGGGATCAGGCGTAGGGGTAGAAGCCCGCGCCCGTCTTGCGGCCCAGGCGGCCGGCGTCGACCATCCGCTGGAGCAGCGGGGGAGCGGCGTACAGGGGCTCCTTGTACTCGGCGTACATCGAGTCGGCGATCGAGGCGATGGTGTCCAGGCCGATCAGGTCGGACAGCTTGAGCGGGCCCATCGGGTGGGCGCAGCCCAGCTCCATGCCGTTGTCGATGTCCTCGCGGCTCGCGATGCCCGACTCGAACATCCGGATCGCGGACAGCAGGTACGGGACGAGGAGCGCGTTGACGACGAAGCCGGAGCGGTCCTGGGCGCGGACCGCGTGCTTGCCGAGCACGTTCCGCACCAGGGCCTCGGCCCGCTTGACCGTCTCCTCGCCCGTGGTCAGCGCCGGAATCAGCTCGACGAGCTTCTGCACCGGGGCCGGGTTGAAGAAGTGGATGCCGATGACCTGGTCGGGCCGCGAGGTCGCCACGGCCAGCTTGACCAGCGGGATCGAGGAGGTGTTGGAGGCCAGGATCGCGTCCGGGCGGGTGATCACCTGATCGAGGACCTGGAAGATCTCCGTCTTGACCTGCTCGTTCTCGACGACCGCCTCGATGACGAGGTCACGGTCGGCGAACTCGCCGAGGTCGGTGGTGAAGGTGAGGCGGGCGAGGGCGGCGTCCCGCTCCTCCTCCGTGATCTTGCCGCGTTCGGCGGCCTTCGTCAGGGAGTTGTGGAGCCGGGTCCGGCCGATCTCCAGGGCTTCGCCGGTGGTCTCGGCGACCTTGACCTCAAGGCCACTGCGGGCGCACACCTCGGCGATACCCGCGCCCATCTGGCCACAGCCCACTACGCCGACCCGTGTGATGTCGGAAGGGAGGTCAGTCACTTCGTGCCTTTCGCAGCTCTCCGTCGGCGGGTCCCCCGTACGATTCCGGCGCCCGCCACGCCCCCCGACGTTACTCCCGACCTTGCGCCGGGCGGCGGGCCGGGGCGGGCATGCTGGGCGGACACCGCGCAATGTCACTCAGCGAAACGGAGATGTCACATGACGTACATCGGCCGACGGGCACTGCTGGCCGGAGCCGTGGGGGTGATCGCGGCCGCCACCTCCGGGCCCGCCGCCGCGGCGGCCCGGCGCACGTCCGGCGGGCTCTCCGCCCGCGCCGCCACCGCCGAGTTCCGGGGGATGTGGATCGCCTCCGTGTCCAACGTGGACTGGCCGTCCGAGAGCGGGCTCTCCGCCGAGCGGCAGCGCTCGGAACTGCTGCGGCTCCTGGACACCGCGGTCAAACGCCGGCTCAACGTGGTGGTCCTCCAGGTCCGGCCGGCGGCCGACGCGCTCTGGCCCTCCGAGCTGGAGCCCTGGTCGCAGTGGCTGACCGGTGAGCAGGGGGCCGATCCCGGCTGGGACCCGCTGGGCACGGCGGTCACCGAGGCGCACGCCCGCGGGCTGGAGCTGCACGCCTGGTTCAACCCGTACCGCGTGGCCAACCACACCGACCTCGACCGGCTGGCCGCCACCCACCCGGCCCGGCGCAACCCCGACTGGACCGTCGAGTACGGCGGCAAGCTCTACTACAACCCCGGCATGCCCGAGGTCCGGCGCTTCGTCCAGGACGCCATGTTCGACGCCGTCAACCGCTACCCGGTGGACGCGGTGCACTGGGACGACTACTTCTACCCCTATCCGGCCGAGGGCGAGTACTTCGACGACGACGAGGCGTACGAGGAGCACGGGGGCTCCTTCGCGTCCCGCGCCGACTGGCGCCGCCACAACACCGACACCCTGGTCCAGGAGATGTCCGCGCGGCTGCGGGCCCTGCGCCCGGCGGTCCGGTTCGGCATCAGCCCCTTCGCGGTCTGGCGCAACTCCGACCGCGACCCGCTCGGCTCGCCGACGCGGGCGGGCCTGGGCACGTACGACGACCTGTACGCGGACACCCGCAAGTGGATCCGGGAGGGCTGGATCGACTACATCGTGCCGCAGGCGTACTGGCACATCGGCCACCCGACCGCCGACTACGCCGACGTCGTGCCCTGGTGGGCGCGGACCGTGGCGGGCACGGGCGTGGACCTGTACGTGGGGGAGGCGCTGTACCGCTGCGAGGCGGACAGCACCACCGCGGCGTGGCGCGATCCGGGGGAGCTGTCGAAGCACCTGCGGTTCGCCGCCGGATACCCGGAAGTCCGCGGCCACGTCTACTTCTCGGCGAAGCACGTGGCCGCGGACCCCAACGGAGCGATGGCCCGGGTGGTCGCCGACCACTACGGCTCGGCGGTGCCCCCGCGCTGATTCAGTGGTCGGGCTCTACGGGGTGACGGACCACGCAGTCGGGCCCGGGGGCCATGAGCGCCTCGTGCCCGTCCTGGAAGCGGACCCGGTACGGGGGGGTTCCGTTTTCGCCCAGCACCTGGGTGATCTCGCCCACCTTGTCGTGCTGTCCGACGATCCTGCCGTGCTGCACCAGCTGGTCGCCCTCGGTCGCGCGCATAACTGACCTCCTCGGTGGCGGTCCGATCCGGTGCTAGCAGTTTAGGTCGTTCCGGGGCTGTTTGACCCGTTGGGTGACCGCGATGCAGACGAGGACGGCGCAGGCGGCGACCGGCGCGGCAGGGGTGAGGCGCTCGCCCAGCACCGCCACCGACCAGACCAGGGTCAGCAGCGGCTGGGCGAGCTGGAGCTGGCTTGCGCGCGGTGCGCCGATCTCGGCCATGCCCCGGTACCAGACGTACAGGCCCAGGAAGGTGGAGCCGGCCGCCGCCCAGACCAGCCCGGCCAGCCCGTGGCCGCCGAGGTGCACCGGCTCGAACGCGAGGCCGAGCGCGGAGCCGGCCAGGCTGAGCGGCAGGCACAGGACCAGGGCCCAGCCGATCACCTGCCAGCCGGGCAGGGTCCGGGCGAGGCGACCGCCCTCGGTGTACCCGGCGGCGCACACCAGCAGGGCGCCGAACAGGTAGGCGTCGCCGGCCGAGAGGGCGCCACCGCTCCGCGCGAGGGTGCCGTCACATGCGACGAAGGCGAGGACGACCGCGGCCCCGGCGACGGCCGCCGCCCAGAAGGCGCGCGGGGGCCGGGCGCCGGTGCGCAGCGCGGACAGCGCGGCCGTGGTGAGCGGCAGCAGGCCGACGACGACCGCGGCGTGCGAGGTGGTGGAGGTCGTCAGCGCGAGGGTGGTGAGCAGCGGGAAGCCGACGACCACGCCGCCGGCGACCACGGCGAGGCCGGCCCAGTGCTCGCGGGCGGGCAGCGGGACCCGGCGGGTCAGCAGGAAGGCTCCGGCGATGACGGCGGCGAGGACGCTGCGCAGGGCGACGAGGGACCACGGCCCGAAGCTCTCCAGGCCCCACGCGGTGGCGGGGAAGGTCAGGGAGAAGGCGAGGACGCCGAGGGAGGCGAGGGCGGTACCGCGGCCCACCGGACTCTTGACCGCTATCGCCTTCGGGAGAGTAGCGCTATTCTGTGCTGTCATGTATGAGCGTAGCAGTGTGGCGGAACTGGCGGAATCTCTACGGTCTGAGCTCAACCGCTACTCGGTGGGTGGAAAGCTCCCGTCGAGCCGGGCCCTGGTCGAGCGCTACCGGGTCAGCCCCGTCACCGTGTCCCGGGCCCTGGCGCAGCTCGCCGCCGAGGGCCTCGTCGTCACCCGGCCCGGCGCCGGGGTCTTCCGCGCCTCCCCGCGCACGGCGCCCGCCGCGCCCGGGGACACCTCCTGGCAGGAGGTCGCCCTCAGCGCGGAGGCCCCCGGCGAGATCGTGCCGCGCTCGGTCGACGCTTCCGGGGTGCTGGCCTGCCTGGCCGCACCGCCGCCGGGGGTGATCGGACTCAACAGCGGCTATCTGCACGCCTCCATCCAGCCCGAGCGGGCCATGGCGGCCGCGCTGGCCCGGGCCGGGCGGCGCCCCGGCGCCTGGGACCGGCCGCCCATGGAGGGGCTGCCCGAGCTGCGCGACTGGTTCGCCCGCGAAATCGGCGGGGCCGTCGCGGCCGCCGACGTACTGGTCACCGCGGGCGGGCAGAGCGCGCTGACCACCGCCCTGCGGGCGCTGGCCCCGCCCGGGGCGCCGATCCTGGTCGAATCCCCCACCTATCCCGGGCTGCTGGCCATCGCCCGCGCCTCCGGCTGCCGGCCCGTGCCCGTGCCGGTGGACGCCGAGGGGGTGCGGCCGGACCTGCTCGCCGCCGCCTTCGAGGCGACCGGGGCGCGGGTGTTCGTGTGCCAGCCGCTGTTCCAGAACCCGACCGGGGCCGTACTGGCCCCCGCGCGGCGGGCCGAGGTGCTGCGGATCGCGCACGCCGCCGGAGCCTTCGTGGTCGAGGACGACTACGCTCGCGCCCTCGGCCACGACGACGCCGGTCCGCTGCCCGCGACGCTGGCCGCCGAGGACCACGACGGGGTGGTCGTGCACGTCCGGTCCCTGACCAAGGCCACCTCGCCCAGCCTGCGCGTGGGCGCGCTGGCCGCCCGCGGTCCGGTGGTGGACCGGCTGCGCGCCATCCAGGTCGTCGACACCTTCTTCGTGTCCCGGCCGCTCCAGGAGGCCGCCCTGGAACTGGTCGGCGCGCCCGCCTGGCCGCGCCACCTGCGCACCGTGGCCGCCGAGCTGCGACACCGGCGGGACGTGCTCGCGGGAGCCCTGCGCCGGGAGCTGCCCGGGCTGACCCTCGGTCATCTGCCCTCGGGCGGGTACCAGTTGTGGCTGCGGATGGCCGACGGGGCCGACGACGCGGCCTTCGCGGCGGCGGCCCTGCGCGCCGGGGTGGCGGTGGCCCCGGGCCGCCCCTACTTCTGCGCCGAACCGCCCGGCCCGTACGTCCGGCTGAGCTTCGCCGGGGTGTCGGGGCCGGGGGAGCTGGTGGAGGCCGTCCAGCGGCTGCGGGCCGGACTCGGCGGGTAGGCCGTCCCGTGCGGATCGGGGCCGGCCGCGGGCCGCCGACGGGCGCGTTCCGGAAGGCTTGACCCCCGGCCGTTCGCGGCCCACCATCACCGCATGCATGTTCGGGTTTCGCTCGTTGCCGCAGCCCGTAGTTCCTCGCTGCTCGCCGAGCGCTTCGACGACGACCGCCCGCTGGACGGACCCGGCTGGCGGTCGGTGGAGTCCGCCGCCCGGGACCTCGTGCCCCTGGGCGCGGCCGAGCTGCGCTACTGCTCGCCGACCCCGCGCAGCCGGGCCACCGCCGACGCCCTCGGGTACGCGCCCCTCGCGCAGCCCGCGCTGCGCGAGTGCGACATGGGCCGCTGGCGGGGGCTGACGCTGGCCGAGGTGACCGCCCGCGAACCCGACGCGGTGGACCTGTGGCTCAGCGATCCCCGGGCCGCCCCGCACGGAGGCGAGTCCCTGCTCGCCTTCATCTCCCGGATCGGCGGCTGGCTCGACACCCGGCCCGCCGACGACGGCGGCGCGATCGTGGCGGTGGCCGAGCCCTCGGTGGTCCGGGCGGCCCTGGTCTACGCGCTGCAGGCGCCCCCGCTGACCTACTGGCACGTCGACGTCCGCCCGCTGTCCACCGTGACCCTCACCGGCTGGGCGCGCCGCTGGTACCTCTCCCTCCAGGCCCCGGCGTAAGCACGTCCGAGACCGGCCGGTGGGCCGGGCACCGTCTCGTCGACGGGACGGCCCCGCGCGCGGCCGGACCGACGGGCTGACGCAACCGGCGGAATCGCCGCCGGAGCGGGGCCTTTCCTGCTAGACATCTTCCGTAGGGCGCCCCCGGCGCCGGATCCTCCCGTGCGTCCCTCCCGCCGAGATCCAGAACATTGCATAAACGTGCGGATGTACGTATAGTCATGCCATCGATGAGGAGGGTCCGATGGTGGTACGTGCAGCGGTGGCCGGAGCGAGCGGGTACGCGGGCGGGGAAGTCCTGCGCCTCCTGCTCTCGCACCCCGAAGTGGAGATCGGCGCGCTGACCGCCAACTCCAACGCCGGACAGCTCCTCGGCTCCCTCCAGCCACACCTCGTGCCGCTCGCCGGGCGCACCCTGGAGGCGACCACCGCGCAGGTCCTCGCCGGCCACGACGTCGTCTTCCTCGCACTGCCGCACGGCCAGTCCGCCGCCGTCGCCGCCGAACTCGGCGAGGACGTCCTCGTCGTCGACATGGGCGCCGACCACCGGCTCAAGGACTCCGCCGACTGGGACGCCTTCTACGGCGCCCCGCACGCCGGGACCTGGCCCTACGGCCTCCCCGAGCTGCCGGGCGCCCGCACCGCACTGGAGGGGACCAAGCGCATCGCCGTCCCCGGCTGCTTCCCCACCGCCGTCACCCTCGCGCTCTTCCCCGCCTACCAGGCCCAACTCGCCGAGCCGGAGGCCGTGATCGTCGCCGCAACCGGAACCTCCGGCGCGGGCAAGGCCCTCAAGCCGCACCTGCTCGGCGCGGAGGTGATGGGCTCGGTCACTCCGTACGGCGTGGGCGGCGGCCACCGGCACACACCCGAGATGGTGCAGAACCTGAGCCCCATCGCCGGCCAGCGCGTGTCCGTCTCCTTCACGCCGACCCTCGTGCCCATGGCCCGCGGCATCCTCGCCACCTGCTCGGCCAAGGCCCTCCCCGGCACCACCGCCGAATCGCTGCGCGCCGCCTACGAGAAGGCGTACGCCGACGAGCCGTTCGTCCACCTGCTGCCCGAGGGCCGGATGCCGTCCACCAAATCCGTCCACGGTTCCAACGCCGTCCACGTCCAGGTCGCCTACGACGCGTCCGCCCAGCGGATCATCGCCGTCAGCGCCATCGACAACCTGACCAAGGGCACCGCCGGCGGCGCGGTGCAGAGCATGAACATCGCCCTGGGGCTCCACGAGAGCCTGGGTCTTTCCACGATCGGAGTCGCACCGTGAGCGTCACGGCAGCACAGGGATTCACGGCAGCGGGCATCGCCGCCGGGATCAAGGCCAACGGCAACCCGGACCTGGCCCTCGTGGTCAACAAGGGGCCGCGACTGGCCGCCGCGGGCGTCTTCACCTCCAACCGCGTCAAGGCCGCACCCGTGCACTGGTCCGAGCAGGTCCTGCGCGGCGCCACCGTCAGCGCGGTCGTCCTCAACTCCGGCGGCGCCAACGCCTGCACCGGCCCCAAGGGCTTCCAGGACACCCACGCCACCGCCGAGAAGGTGGCCGCCGTCCTCGGCGACGACGTCAACGCCGGGGAGGTCGCGGTCGCGTCCACCGGCCTGATCGGCGTCCTGCTCCCCATGGACAAGCTGCTCCCCGGCATCGAGACCGCGGCCGCCGCCCTGTCCGAGGACGGCGGCGAGGCCGCCGCCATCGCCATCAAGACCACCGACACCGTGCACAAGACGGCCACCGTCTCCTGGGGGTCCCCCCGCCCGGAGGGTGGGGGAGGCTGGACCGTCGGCGGCATGGCCAAGGGCGCGGGCATGCTCGCCCCGGGCCTCGCCACCATGCTCGTCGTCCTCACCACCGACGCCGACCTGGACAGCGCCACCCTCGACAAGGCGCTGCGCGCCGCCACCCGCACCACCTTCGACCGCGTCGACTCCGACGGCTGCATGTCCACCAACGACACGGTGCTGCTGCTCGCCTCCGGCGCCTCCGGCCGGGTGCCGGCGTACGAGGAGTTCGCCGAGGCCGTGCGCACCGTCTGCGACGACCTGGCCCGCCAGCTGATCGGCGACGCCGAGGGCGCCAGCAAGGACATCCGCATCGAGGTCGTCGGCGCGGCCAGCGAGGACGACGCGGTCGAGGTCGGCCGGTCCATCGCCCGCAACAACCTGCTCAAGTGCGCCATTCACGGCGAGGACCCGAACTGGGGCCGGGTGCTCTCCGCGATCGGCACCACCCAAGCCGCCTTCGACCCGGACCGGCTCAACGTCGCCATCAACGGCGTGTGGGTCTGCAAGAACGGCTCGGTCGGCGAGGACCGCGACCTGGTCTCGATGAAGGACCGCGAGGTCCGCATCACCGCCGACCTCGCCACCGGCGACGAGTCGGCCGTCATCTGGGCCAACGACCTGACCGCCGACTACGTCCACGAGAACAGCGCGTACTCCTCATGAGCGACGAGAAGGCCGGCCAGCCCGGCACCGCCCGCAAGCACACCGCCCTGCCCAAGGCGCAGATCCTCATCGAGGCGCTGCCCTGGCTCACCCGCCACAACGGCAAGATCGTCGTCATCAAGTTCGGCGGCAACGCCATGATCGACGAGGACCTGAAGGCGGCCTTCGCCCAGGACGTCGTCTTCCTGCGCCAGGCCGGCCTCAAGCCGGTCGTCGTGCACGGCGGCGGCCCCCAGATCAACGCCCAGCTCGACAAGCAGGGCCTGGTCAGCGAGTTCAAGGCCGGCCTGCGCGTCACGACCCCGGAGGCCATGGACGTCGTACGGATGGTCCTGGCGGGCCAGGTCCAGCGCGAGCTGGTCGGACTGCTCAACCAGCACGGGCCGCTCGCCGTCGGCATGACCGGCGAGGACGCCCACACCATCACGGCGACCAAGCACAGCCCGGAGATCGGCGGCGAGGTCATCGACATCGGGCGGGTCGGCGAGATCACCGCCATCGACACCGGCGCGATCGAGGCGCTGCTCTCGGACGGCCGGATCCCGGTCATCTCCTCCATCGCCCGCAGCGCCGACGACCACCACGTCTACAACGTCAACGCCGACACGGCGGCCGCCGCGCTCGCCGCCTCGCTGGGCGCCGAGACGCTGATGGTCCTCACCGACGTCGAGGGCCTGTACGCCGACTGGCCGCACAGCGACGAGGTCATCAGCCGGCTCACCGTCAGCGAGCTGGAGAAGCTGCTGCCCGAGCTGTCCAGCGGCATGGTGCCCAAGATGGAGGGGTGCCTGCACGCCGTGCGCAACGGCGTGAACACCGCCCGCGTGCTCGACGGGCGGGTCCAGCACTCGATCCTGCTGGAGATCTTCACGGACTCGGGCATCGGCACGATGGTCGTGCCCGACCCACAGCCCGGACGACAGCCAGGGGGAGCGCAATGACGAAGGGCACCGGCAACCAGGAATACGGCGCGCGCTGGCAGGGCGCGCTGACCGACAACTACGGAACCCCCGCCCTCGCGCTCGTGCGCGGCGAGGGCGCCCAGGTGTGGGACGCCGACGGCAAGCAGTACACCGACTTCGTCGGCGGCATCGCCGTCAACGCGCTCGGGCACGCCCACCCGGCGATCGTGGCGGCCGTGACCGAGCAGGTGTCCACCCTCGGCCACGTCTCCAACCTGTTCATCTCCGAGCCGGTCGTCGCGCTCGGCGAGCGGCTGCTCCAGCTCTTCGGCCGCCCCGGGAAGGTCTTCTTCTGCAACTCCGGGGCCGAGACGATCGAAGCCGCCTTCAAGATCGGCCGGCTGACCGGGCGGACCCACATGGTCGCCACCGACGGCGGCTTCCACGGCCGGACCATGGGCGCCCTCGCCCTCACCGGCCAGCCGAAGAAGCAGGAGCCCTTCCTGCCGCTGCCGGGTGACGTCACGCACGTCCCCTTCGGTGACGTCGAGGCCCTGCGGGCCGCCGTCACCGAGGAGACCGCGCTCGTCGTCATCGAGCCCATCCAGGGCGAGAACGGCGTGGTCGTGCCCCCGCCCGGGTACCTGACGGCCGCCCGCGAGATCACCCGCGCCACCGGCACCCTGCTCGTCCTCGACGAGGTCCAGACCGGCATCGGCCGCTGCGGCCAGTGGTTCGAGCACCAGGCCCACGAGGACGTCGAGCCCGACGTCGTCACCCTCGCCAAGGGACTGGGCGGCGGTCTGCCCATCGGGGCGGTGGCCCTCTTCGGCGCCGCGGCCGACCTGTTCCGGCCCGGCCAGCACGGCACCACCTTCGGCGGGAACCCGGTCGCCTGCGCCGCCGGCCTCGCCGTGATCGACACCATCGCCTCCGAGGGACTGCTCGACCAGGTCAAGGCCCGGAGCGAGCGGCTGCGCTCCGGGATCGAGTCCTCGGGGCACCCGCTGGTCTCCCACGTCAGGGGCGCGGGCCTGCTGCTGGGTATCGTGCTGACCGAACCGCTCGCACCCCAAGTGCAGCAGGCGGCTCAGGACGCCGGCTTCCTGGTCAACGCGCCCGCCCCCGACGTCGTACGGCTCATGCCCCCGTACGTACTCACCGAGGCCGAGGCTGACGCGTTCCTCCGGGCCCTGCCCGGCATCCTCGACGCAGCCAACGGGGACGGAACCGAAGAATGAGACGACGATGAGCCAGGCGCAGGACAACGAGCAAGGCGGACAGGCCGTCCCGCAGACCCGCACCGCGCGCCACCGCCGGATCGTGGACATCCTCAACCGGCAGCCGGTCCGCTCGCAGAGCCAACTGGCCAAGCTGCTCGCCGACGACGGGCTGAGCGTCACCCAGGCGACGCTCTCCCGCGACCTCGACGAGCTGGGCGCGGTGAAGATCCGCAACACCGGGGGCGAGCTGATCTACGCGGTGCCCAGCGAGGGCGGCTTCCGCACCCCGCAGGCACCGCTCGGCGAGTCCGCGAAGGAGGAGCGCATGCGGCGCCTCTCCGGGGAGCTGCTGATCTCCGCGGAGGCCTCCGCGAACCTCGTGGTCCTGCGCACCCCGCCGGGTGCGGCGCAGTTCCTCGCCTCGGCGATCGACCAGGCCGAGCTCCGCGCGATCCTCGGCACGATCGCCGGCGACGACACCCTGATGCTGATCAGCCGCGACCCGGCGGGCGGCCAGGCCCTCGCCGACCACCTCCTGCGGCTGGCGCAGAAGGAGGGCTAGCGGGGCGGTCCGGGGCGCCGGAAATCCGGTGCCGCGCCGGGGCCGGCCGACATAGCCTCGGGGCGTGCTCCGATTCGTCCTCGCCCTGTCGGTGTCCCTCGTGACCGCCGCCGTGTACGGGCCCATCGGCCTGCGGTGGCGGCGTCGGGCCCGGATCCGCCGCGCGATCCGCCGCCTCGTCGCCGCCGTCGACCCGGAGCCCTACCACGCCGCCCTGCTGCGCGACGAGGCGACCGGGGCGGCGGCCGCCGAACTCGTCCTCGGCGGGTACCTCCGCATCGACGCGGAAGGAGCGGCGTTCCTGACCGAGGAGGGCCGCGACCCGGCCCGCACGCCCGTCCACCCGCTGCCCGCGGCCCTGTGGGAGGCCGTACGCCGCCACGATCCCGAGCCCGTGTCGATCGGCTGGATCCACCGGTCCGACGGGGAGTACCGGGGGCGGCTCAGCGCGTACGCGAGGGAACGCGACGCCCTGCTGCCCGTTCTCCCGAAGATGCCGGACGGCGAGGGGAGCAAGCTGTCGGCCTGCTGCGGCTGCGTGGGCATCGTCCTGGTGATGTTCTTCTGGTGCCTGGCGGGCGTGCTGCTGGTGGCCGAGCGCCCGCACGGCGTACGGGAATGGGCCTGCGCCGTGGTGGCCGGTCTCGGCCTGGTGGCCCTGCTGTTCGCCGAGCGGGCCGGCAGGACGGTCCGGGCCGGAACGGAGTGCGGCGACCCGTTGGGTGACCTGATCCGCGCCGAGCCGCACCCGGCCTTCGAGGCGCTGGACGAAGAGCAGCGGATCCACGTGCTGCGGAGCGCCGGTGACCACACCTGGCGCGGCGCCGACCAGGTCGTGGAAGAGGACGACGGTCAGGACGAGGACGACGCGTGGCTGGACGACAAGGTCTGGTGGGAGGACGCGTACGAGTACCGGGCCGCCGACGAGGACGAGCTGGAGCCCGAGCCCAAGCCCGAGCCCCGCGGACCTAGTAGCGGGTGACGGCGAGCGGCCCGTCCTCCGTGCCGATGGCGATGTGCGGGCGCCGGCGCGGGTTCGCCCAGCGCAGGATCGCCCGCATGGCCCGCTCGGGCACGGACACACAACCGGCCGTCGCACCCTTGCCGTTGACGTGCAGGAAGATCCCGGCGCCCCGGCCGCGCACGGGCCGCTCGTAGTTGAAGGCGATGAGGAGCGCGTGCGTGTACTGCTTCTCGTACGTCACCAGGTGCTCGGCCTCGCCCGGCGCGCAGTCCGCGGGCAGCGGCTCCACCCAGCGGTTGTAGTGGGCCGAGGCGTTGTCCTGGCACCACCAGGAGTCGCCCCGCACCCGCCGGTAGCGGACCTCCGTGCCGGCCGGCGCCCGCCGGATCCCGAAGGCGTACGGGAGCGCGTACAGGCCCGTCGGCGTGGTGCTGGTGCCCTGCGTGCGGGTCGCGCCCTCGGTGAGGCCGTTCGACCCGAAGCGGGCGGGCGCGCTCCCGGCCTCGTGCCAGCCCCCGGACCACCGGTCCCACCAGGTCAGCCGACCGGTGGTGGATCCGGGCGCGGGGGCGACGGCGATGATCAGCTGACTGCCGCCGCCGGTGTCGGCGAGCCGGAACGGCAGGGGCGCGGGGGCCTGCGGCAGCAGGCTGCTGACGATCAGTGAGCCGGTGACGAGAGCGGTACGCAGCACATGTCAGACGGTACGGGGCGGAAGGGGCAGAGGCAGTGCAGGCAGGCCGTCGAGGCTCGTCTCGATGAACTCCTTCTTCTCGCAGTACGCGGCGAACTCCTCGTCCGTCTTGCGGCCGAAGTACTCCGCGTGGAGGGTGCGCTCGCCCTCGTACTCCATGAACGGGACGGCGTAGCCGCACGTGTCCGCGATGCGGCGGGCGTGGACGAGGACGATCGCCCGCGCGGACGGCCCGTCGGCGTCGCCGAACAGGGGGATCAGCTCGACCCAGCGGGGGTCGTCGCGGAAGACCGCCTCGCCCTCGCCGTGGATGCGCACGATGTTCGGCGGTCCGCTGAAGGCGCACCACATGAGGGTGATCCGGCCGTTCTCGCGGACGTGCGCGACGGTCTCGGCGCCACTGCCGCCGAAGTCCAGGTAGGCGAGGGTCTGTTCGTCGATGACCACCAGGGTTCCGGCGCGGCCCTTGGGGGACAGGTTGACGTGACCGTCGGCCGCGAGCGGTGCGGTCGCGGTGAAGAAGACCGGCTGCGCTTCGATGAACTGCCGCAGCCGGCCGTCTATGCGTTCGTAGAGCTTTCCCATGCCGATCAGTATCCGTGCGCCCCGCTCCCCGTGCGGGGGAGCCCGAGCTGTGAGCGCATCCGCTCCAGGACGTAGCCGCTGAACACCCCGGTGCAGCGGTCCAACAGGGCGCCGACCTCCGGATCCCGGGCCGGCAGGGCGGGCGGCCGGTAGGGGGACCACAGGCTCCCCAGGCGTTGCCCGGCGAGCACGCGCAGCCCCGCGTCCTCGTCCGTCAGCAGGTCCACGGAGGCCCGCAGTCCGGCCACCCCGCCCCGGGCGTGCAGGACGCGGTACGCCGCCAGGCGGGTGTGGCGCGGCAGGCCGGGCGCGATGCGGGCCAGCAGCCAGTCGGCGGGCAACTGCCCCGCCGAGGCGCGCAGGCTGCGGGAGGCCTCCCGGGCCACGCTCGGCGAGGGGTCGTCCAGCAGGGGCCGCAGCAGCCCGAGGTCGGTGACGTCCAGGTGCCGCAGCCCCGCGACGGCCGCCGCCCGGACCGCCCCGGAGGGGTGGTCGAGCAGGGCGCGCAGCAGCGGGGCGTCCGCGCGGGCGGCGCACTCGGCGAAGCCGGTCACGGCGTACCGCGTGATCCGGTCCGGGTCCTCCACCAGCGCGCGGAGGTACGCGTACGGATCGCCGCCGTCCTGGCGCAGCAGCCATCGGGCGCAGGCCCGGACCGTTCCGGAGCGGTCGGTGAGGTGGTGCGCGGCCTCGGCGGCGCGGCCGGCCCGGCGCAGGGCGCTCACCCCGGCGGCCCGGACCATCGGGAGGTGTCCGCCCAGCAGGGCGTCGACGGCCGCGTCCGCGTCGGCTTTCGCGGCGGTGGCGACGGCCGCGTCCGCGTCGCGCGGCCCCCCGGTGGCCAGCGCCGCCAAGGCGGCGTCGGTCCACAGCGTGCCCGTCACCGGGTCCTGCTCGACGGCGGCCCGCCGGGCCAGTCCCCGTACGCCGAGCAGCCCGCGGTCGAGGGTGATCCGGGTGGCGAAGCGCCGGGTCTCCAGGTCCGGGCTCCACCGCAGCCACGCCAGTACGGTGTCGGGCTGCTCGCCGGTGCGGGTGTGCGCGGGCCGCTCGGCCCGCCACCAGGTCGCGGGCCGGGCCGGCCGCCACCACGGGGCGAGGACGGGGTCCTCGGCGCGCAGGGCGGCCTCGAACCGCTCCAGCGCCCAGGCGCCCTGCTCCCGCCGGCCCAGCCGCAGGACCAGCGGGGTCAGGTCGGTCAGGGTCCGCGCGGGGTCGGCGGTCAGAGCCGCGCCCAGGATCCGGCGGGCGCGTTCGCGTACCGCCGGGACCCAGTCGGCACACCGGATCGCGACGAGCGGGAGCACGGGATCCGGCCCGTCGAGCGCGGCCTCGCGGATCCGCCCGTCCCGGTGGCACAGGCGGGTCTCCGGGCGGTCGAAGCACGGCAGCGAGCCGCCGTGGGCGCGGGCCCGGCGGACCTCTTCGTCGAACGCGGTCCAGGCCGCCGGCCGGTCGGGGAGGCGGACTCCGCCGATCCCGACGCGCCGGCCGGCGAGCAGTCCCGCCGCGGCGGCCCGCCCGGTCTGCGCGTCCTGTCGGTCCCAGGCGCTCATGTTCCTCCCCTGTCCACGCGTACCCGGCGAGCCTAGGCGGTCGCCGGGTGGTCACGCGCCCCATATTCGCCCTGGTCAGGAGGCTCGCGGTGGCGTCGATTGACGAAACATACGGAGTAGTGCATAGTTATGCCTGTCGTTGAATGCACCGTAAGGAGAAACCCGTGACCGAGCGCGTCGTACTCGCCTACTCGGGCGGCCTGGACACCTCCGTCGCCATCGGCTGGATCGCCGAGGAGACGGGCGCCGAGGTCATCGCCGTCGCCGTGGACGTCGGCCAGGGCGGCGAGGACCTGGACGTCATCCGCAAGCGCGCGCTCGACTGCGGTGCGGTCGAGGCCGAGGTCGCCGACGCGTCGGACGAGTTCGCCAACGAGTACTGCCTCCCGGCGATCAAGGCCAACGCCCTCTACATGGACCGGTACCCGCTGGTCTCGGCGCTCTCCCGGCCGGCCATCGTCAAGCACCTGGTCGCCGCCGCCAAGAAGCACGGCGCCACGACCGTCGCCCACGGCTGCACCGGCAAGGGCAACGACCAGGTCCGCTTCGAGGCGGGCATCGTCGCCCTCGCCCCGGACCTCAAGTGCATCGCCCCGGTCCGTGACTACGCGATGACCCGCGACAAGGCGATCGCCTTCTGCGAGGAGAAGCAGCTCCCGATCGCGACCACCAAGAAGTCCCCGTACTCCATCGACCAGAACGTCTTCGGGCGCGCCGTCGAGACGGGCTTCCTGGAGGACATCTGGAACGCGCCGATCGAGGACATCTACGAGTACACCTCGAACCCGGCCCTGCCGCGCGAGGCCGACGAGGTCGTCATCTCCTTCAAGGAGGGCGTCCCGGTCGCCATCGACGGCAAGCCCGTCACCGTGCTCCAGGCGATCCAGCAGCTCAACGACCGCGCCGGCGCCCAGGGCGTCGGCCGGATCGACATCGTCGAGGACCGTCTCGTGGGCATCAAGTCCCGCGAGGTGTACGAGGCCCCGGGTGCGATCGCGCTGATCACCGCCCACCAGGAGCTGGAGAACGTCACCGTCGAGCGCGAGCTGGCCCGCTACAAGCGGCAGGTCGAGCAGCGCTGGGGCGAGATGGTCTACGACGGCCTGTGGTTCTCCCCGCTCAAGCGGGCGCTGGACGGCTTCATCAACGAGGCCAACCAGCACGTCACCGGTGACATCCGGATGACGCTGCACGGCGGTCGCGCCGTCGTCACCGGCCGGAAGTCCGACGAGTCGCTCTACGACTTCAACCTCGCGACCTACGACTCGGGCGACACCTTCGACCAGTCCAAGGCGCAGGGCTTCATCGAGATCTTCGGCCTCTCCTCGAAGATCGCGGCGCGGCGCGACCTCGCCTGACCGTTCAGCAGTACGTGACCGCCTCCCCGTTTCCTCCGCGGCGGGGAGGCGGTTTCACATCCACAAGCATGCCGTACACGCCATGCAGTCTTGAGGAGCAGTAGCTGTGAGCAGCAACAAGGGTGACGTCCGGCTCTGGGGCGGCCGGTTCGCCGACGGTCCCGCCGAGGCCCTGGCGAAGCTGTCCGCGTCGGTCCACTTCGACTGGCGCCTCGCGCCCTACGACATCGCCGGCTCGCGCGCCCACGCCCGCGTGCTCCACAAGGCGGGCCTGCTCACGGCCGAAGAGCTCGACCGCATGATCGCCGGACTGGACCGGCTGGAGGCCGACGTCGCCGACGGCTCCTTCACCGGCACCATCGCCGACGAGGACGTGCACACCGCCCTGGAGCGGGGCCTGCTGGAGCGGCTCGGCGCCGACCTCGGCGGCAAGCTGCGCGCCGGGCGCTCCCGCAACGACCAGGTGGCCACCCTCTTCCGGATGTACCTGCGCGACCACGCCCGGATCATCGGCGGTCTGATCGCGGACCTCCAGGACGCGCTGGTCGGCCTCGCCGAGAGCCACGCGGACGTGGCCATGCCGGGCCGCACGCACCTCCAGCACGCGCAGCCGGTGCTCTTCGCCCACCACGTACTGGCCCACGTGCAGTCCCTGTCCCGGGACGCGGAGCGGCTGCGGCAGTGGGACACCCGGACCGCGGTCTCCCCGTACGGATCGGGGGCGCTGGCCGGCTCCTCGCTGGGCCTGGACCCGGAGGCGGTCGCCGCCGACCTGGGCTTCGAGCGGGGCTCGGTCGGCAATTCCATCGACGGCACGGCCTCGCGCGACTTCGTCGCCGAGTTCGCCTTCGTCACCGCGATGATCGGGATCAACCTGTCCCGGATCGCGGAGGAGATCATCATCTGGAACACGAAGGAGTTCTCCTTCGTCACCCTGCACGACGCCTTCTCCACCGGTTCGTCGATCATGCCGCAGAAGAAGAACCCCGACATCGCGGAGCTGGCGCGCGGCAAGTCGGGCCGGCTCATCGGCAACCTGACCGGGCTGCTCGCCACGCTCAAGGCGCTGCCCCTGGCGTACAACCGGGACCTCCAGGAGGACAAGGAGCCGGTCTTCGACTCCTGCGACACCCTCGAAGTCCTGCTGCCGGCCTTCACCGGCATGATGGCCACCCTCACGGTCAACCGCGAGCGCATGGAGGAGCTGGCCCCGGCCGGCTTCTCGCTCGCCACCGACATCGCGGAGTGGCTGGTCAAGCAGGGCGTGCCGTTCCGGGTGGCGCACGAGGTGGCCGGCGAGTGCGTCAAGGAGTGCGAGGCGCTCGGCATCGAGCTGGACGAGCTCACGGACGAGCAGTTCGCGAAGATCTCGGAGCACCTGACCCCCGAGGTCCGTACCGTCCTCAACGTCAAGGGCGCCCTCGCCTCCCGCAACGGCCGCGGCGGAACCGCCCCCTCGGCGGTGGCGGTGCAGCTGACCGAGCTGAAGGCCGACCTGGTCATCCAGCACGCCTGGGCGGTCCACAAGCAGTAGCCCGTACGCCCGGAGGGGCGGTGGGAGCCCGTCGGCTCCCACCGCCCCTCCGGCGATTCCCGGCCTGCTCCGGTTCGGCCCGACGCGGGGGAGGGCTCCCCGGCTCGTCCGGGTGAACCGTGTCGTCAGGGTCGCATCACGACACGTGTCCACCCGTGTGCTGCGCCGCCCATGCGGCCAGGGCGTCGAAGTCCTCGCGGACCAGGCCGATCCGCTCGTCGATCCGCAGCAGCAGCGCGGGCGCCGGGTGGTGGAGCTCGACGTACTCGTGGTCCATGGGCCCGATGTCGTCGTCGATCCAGGCGAAGGGGCGCCCGTCCGCGTAGGCGACGACGTACTGCGTCTTCCAGAAGGTGCCGCGCGGCGCCCGGCCGTGCATCGACGGCCAGTCGACGAACGGTAGTCGGGGCAGGCCGAGGTGGGGGCCTATCCAGTCGTTCGCCTCGTCCTTCCAGGTCGTGGCCCACACCGGTTCGTACGCGTCCGCCAGCGCGAGCAGCTCCTCCCCGTGGGCGGGATTGAGCCAGACCCGCAACGGCTTCGCGCTCTCCGCCTGCCGCCAGCCCGTCGGCCGCATCCGGTGGGTGGTGTAGCCCTCGGGGCGGCGCTGGGCCTTGGCCGCGTAGGGGTTCAGCGGTCCGTCGACGTCGATCAGCAGCAGCGGCTTCATCAGGGCAGGATCGCGTCCCGGCCGCTCCGGGGCAGCCCATTTTCGAGCCGAATGAGACATCGAAGTCTCATTCGGGGTATGCTTGTCTCATGGCCATGGATCGTGACCAGGTGCTCCGCGACGCGGCCGCCCTGCTCTCCCGCAAATCGACCGCCACGATGGACGAGGTCGCCCGCGCCGCCGGGATCGGGCGCGCGACCCTCCACCGGCACTTCGCCGGGCGCGACGCCCTCGTACGGGCACTCGAAGAGCTCGGCATCCGCGAGTTCGAGGTGGCGTTCGACAACGCCCGCCTCGACGAGGGCACGGCCGTGGAGGCGCTCAGACGCCTCGTCGCCGAGGCCGAGCCCAACGCCGAACTACTGGCCTTCCTCGTCACCGAGAACCAGCTGTTCGAAGGCGACCAGATCAACGAGGGATGGTCCCGGCTCGACGCCCGCGTCACGGCCCTGTTCCGGCGCGGCCAGGAAGAGGGCGACATCCGGATCGACCTGAGCCCCGCATGGCTCACCGAGGCCCTCTACGGCCTCATCGGCAGTTGCGCCTGGGCCGTCATGGACGGCCGGGTCGCCGCCAAGGACTTCCAGTACATGATCATCGAGCTGCTGCTCGGTGGCGCCAGACGGAGTGTGGAGAAATGAGCCGTACCGAACAGCTGCGCAGGCGGACGGAGACGGAGGACAAGAGCAGGGGACGCTGGCTCGCGCTCTCCGTGCTCGTCCTGGCCGTGCTGCTGGTCGCGGTCGACGCCACCGTACTCGGCCTCGCCACCCCCTCCCTCAGCGAGGACCTCAAGCCGTCCGGCACCCAGCTGCTGTGGATCGGCGACATCTACTCCTTCGTCATCGCCGGACTCCTGGTGTCGATGGGCAGCCTCGGCGACCGCATCGGCCGAAAGAAGCTGCTCCTCGTCGGCGCCACCGCCTTCGGCGCCGTCTCCGTCCTCAACGCCTACGCCACCAGCCCCGAGATGATGATCGTCGCCCGGGCCCTGCTCGGCGTGGCCGGCGCCACCCTGATGCCGTCCACCCTCGCGCTGATCCGCAACATCTTCCACGACCCCAAGGAGCGCAGCCTCGCCATCGGCATCTGGGGCGCCACCGCCTCGGCCGGCGCGGCCATCGGCCCCGTCGTCGGCGGAGCCCTGCTCCAGCACTTCTGGTGGGGCTCGGTCTTCCTCATCAACCTGCCCGTGATGGTCGCCCTGGTCCTCGTCGGCATCAAGCTGCTGCCCGAGTCCAAGAACCCGGTCGCCGGCCCCTGGGACCTGGTCAGCGTCGCCCTCTCCCTCGTCGGCGTCATCAGCGTGGTCTACGCCGTCAAGGAAGTCGCCACCCACGGTCTGACCTGGGAGGTCGTGGCCACCGCCGGTCTCGGCGCGGGCGCCCTGTGCGCCTTCGTCCGCCGCCAGTTCACCCTGTCGTCCCCGCTGCTCGACATGCGGCTCTTCAAGCACCGCGGCTTCTCCGGCGCGGTCCTCGCCGACCTGCTCACCGTCTTCGGCCTCTCCGGACTGGTCTTCTTCCTCTCGCAGTTCCTCCAGCTCGTGCAGGGCCGCGGGCCGCTGGAGGCCGGCCTCGCCGAACTGCCCGCCGCCGTCGGCGCGGTGGTCACCGGCCTGATCGCGGGCAGGTACGCCCGCCGGTACTCCGTACGGTCCATCGTGGCCGGCGGCCTCGCCGCCATCGGCGTGGCCCTGGCCGTCCTGACCGTGATCCACAAGGAGAGCGGCTACCCGGTGCTCGGCGCGGCCCTGCTCGTCGTCGGCCTCGGCGCCGGTTTCTCCTTCACCGTCACCGCCGACGTCATCCTCTCCAGCGTGCCCAAGGAGCAGGCCGGTTCGGCCTCCGCCGTCTCCGAGACCGCGTACGAACTCGGCGCCGCCCTCGGCATCGCCCTGCTCGGCTCCATCGTCACCGGCGTCTACCAGGGCTTCACCGCCCCCGAAGGCGCCGCGGGGCCGGTGGCCGACGCCGCGCACGAATCCCTCGGCGGGGCCGTCGAGGCCGCCAAGGCGGTGGACCCGGCCACCGCCACGCAGATGGTCGGCGCCGCCCAGGACGCGTTCGTGGACGGGCTGCGACTGGCCTCCGGCGTCGGCGCGGCCGTACTGCTGGCCACCGCGGTGGCCGCCTGGTTCCTGCTGAAGGGCCAGCGGCTCCAGGAGAGCGTCGAGCACTGACGTACGTACTGCCAAAGGGCGCCTTTCCGGCCAGAGTTGACAGTCCGTAGAACTGCGGGACACCATCCCGGCGATGGAGATCAACGATCTGACCCCGGCGGAACGCCGCGTCTGGGAGGCCTTCCCGCGCGGCGACGGGGTCGACTTCCGCGCCGCACCCGAGGACAGCTCCGTCGACGGAGCCGGCTGGGGCCCGGAGCGCACCCTGCGCGCCGAGGTGCTGCGGGCGATCCTGCTGGGGGCCTGCCCGGTCGTACAGGGCCGGATCCCCGGTCTCAAGATCAAGGGCGCGAGGATCGTGGGCAAGCTCGACCTGCGCTACGCCGTCATCGCCCACCCCATCCGGCTGCGCGACTGCTGGTTCGAGCGCAAGCCCCTGGTCTACGGGGCCCAGCTGCGCGCCCTGGTCCTCGGCCACTCCACCCTGCCCGGCCTGACCGCCTCCACGTTGCGCGTCGAAGTGGTCCTGCGCCTCTCCCACTGCCGGATCGCCGGACCCGTGCGGCTCCAGGGCGCCAAGATAGCCGGGGGCCTCTTCCTCCAGGGGGCCGTGATCGGCCCCACGGCCGGCGAGGAGGAGGACGAGCCCCCGCTCCAGCTCAACCACGTCGAGGTCCACACCGACATCATCGCGAACGACCTGACCGTGCACGGCCAGCTCCGCCTCAACGGGGCCACCGTCGGCGGCCAGATCCAGCTCGACCGCGCCCAGCTGCTCGCGCCCGGCGCCATCGCCCTGCACGCCGAGACCCTGACCGTCGGCACCGACCTGCGCGCGCACCGGATGAAGGTCCGCGGCATGGTCAACCTCACCGGCTCGCGCATTCCGGGCCAGGCCAACCTGACCCGCGCCGACCTCGACAACACGGGCGGGACCGCCCTGCGCGCCTCCAGCTGCGCGATCGGCGAACTGTGGCTGCGCCGGTGCGACCAGATCCGGGGCGACGTGAACCTGCGCCGCTCCACCATCGACCTGCTCCACGTCGATCCGGAGGCCTGGCCCGCGCGGATCGCCATCGACGGCCTCACCTACCGCGCCCTCGCCCCGCACCTGCCGGCCGAGCAGCGGCTGCCCGCGCTGGAGCGGGAGGAATCCGGATACCTCACGTACGCCTACGAGCAGCTCACGGCGGCCTACCGGACGGCGGGCGACGAGACGGCCGCCCGGACCGTCCAGCTCGCGAAGCTGCGCCGGCACCGCCGCACGCTGCCCCGGGCCGCCCGGGTCTGGGGGCTGCTCCAGGACGTCACCGTCGGCTACGGCTTCCGGCCGCTGCGTGCGGCGGGCTGGCTGCTGGCCCTGCTGATGACCGGGACGCTCGCGTACGGGATCGACCCGCCACGCGCCCTGAAGGCGGGGGAGGCGCCGGACTTCAACGCGCTGTTCTACACGATCGACCTGATGGTCCCGATCGTCAGTTTCGGCCAGGAGGCGGCCTTCGCGCCGAGCGGCTGGTACCAGTGGTTGTCGTACCTGCTGATCGTGACCGGCTGGATCCTCGCCACCACCACGGCGGCGGGCGTCAGCCGGTCACTCCAGCGGCAGTAGGAACGACGGGGACTACGCGGCCTTCGCCTTGGTGGCGTACATGTCCACGTACTCCTGGCCGGAGAGCCGCATGACCTCGGCCATCACCGAGTCGGTGACGGCGCGCAGCACGTAGCGGTCGCGGTCCATGCCCTCGTAGCGGGAGAACTCCATCGGCTCGCCGAAGCGGACGGTCACACGGCCCGGGCGCGGCATGCCGGCGCCGCCGGGCTGGAGCTTGTCGGTGCCGATCATCGCGAACGGCACCACGGGGGCCCCGGTCATCAGGGTCAGGCGGGCGATACCGGTACGACCGCGGTAGAGCCGGCCGTCGGGGGAGCGGGTGCCCTCCGGGTAGATGCCGAAGATCTTGCCCTCTTCGAGGATCCGGCGGCCGGTCATCAGGGCCGCGACTCCGCCGTTGGCGCCGTCACGGTCCACGGGGATCATGCCGGAGCCGGTGAAGAACCAGGCCATGGCGCGGCCCTTGATGCCCTTGCCGGTGACGTACTCGTCCTTGCCGATGAAGTGGACCGTACGGTCGCACACCAGCGGCAGGATCATGGAGTCGATGAAGGTGAGGTGGTTGCCCGCCAGGATCACCGGGCCGTCGCCGGGGATGTTCTCGATGCCCTCCACACGGGTGCGGAACATCATGCGCATGACCGGTCCGACAGTGGCTTTGATGAGGCGCGTACGGAACAACGTGGGCCCTCCGGCATCGAAAAGCGGTTCTGGCACCCACCACGCGGCGGTGGTGCAGGTGAGGACGATACTCGCGGGTCACGTCCGAGCGCACATCGGGTTCACGTGTCGGATACGGAGTGTTGACACACGTTTCCGCCAAGTTCCCCGGATGTGCCGTCGCCGCACCCCCTCCGGCCACCGCCTTTTGCCTACCATCGGCACGCCGATCACGGGCCGCGAGACGCCGGGAAATCAGAGATCCCGGGACCGCGGGCCCGTCACGACGACGAGGAGTGGCACTCATGACACAGGGTGGGGCAGCGCGGCGCACGGTCCTGGGGGCGGCCGTCCTGGCGGCCGGTGGCGGCATCACCGGACTCGCGGCGGGATCCGCGTCCGCCACGAGCGGCGGACACGGCGACGGGGGATACCGGGACCTCCCCCACCCCACGGTCATCGGCCACCGCGGCGCCAGCGGCTACCGCCCGGAGCACACCCTCGGCTCCTACCAGCTGGCCCTCGACCTGGGCGCCGACGTCATCGAGCAGGACCTGGTCCCGACGAAGGACGGGCACCTGGTGTGCCGGCACGAGAACGAGATCGGCGGCACCACCGACGTCGCCGACCACCCCGGCTTCGCCGCCCGGCGCACCACGAAGTCCGTCGACGGGGTCTCCGTCACCGGCTGGTTCACCGAGGACTTCACCCTCGCCGAGCTGAAGACCCTGCGCGCGAAGGAACGCATCCCCGCCGTCCGCCAGCGCAACACGCTCTACGACGGCCAGTGGGCCGTCCCCACCTTCGAGGAGGTGCTGCGCTGGGCCGACCGCGAGGGCAAGCGGCGCGGCAAGCGGGTCTGGCTGCACGTCGAGACCAAGCACCCCAGCTACTTCCGCGGCCTCGGCCTCGGCCTGGAGGAGCCCCTCGCCAAGCTGCTGCGCCGCTACGGGCGCGACGGGCGGGGCGCGGCCGTCTTCCTCCAGTCCTTCGAGCCCTCCAGCATCCAGCGCCTCTCCCGGCTGGTCGCCGCACCCCGGGTGGTGCTGCTCTCCGCGGCGAACACACGTCCCTGGGACTTCGAACAGGCCAAGGACCCGCGGACGGTCGCGGACCTGGTCACGCCCGATGGCCTGAAGTGGATCTCCGGCTTCGCCCAGGGCATCGGACCCACCATGGACCTGATCCTCCCGCGCACGGCGGACGGCCGCCTCGGCACCCCGACCACCCTGGTGAAGGACGCGCACGCGCGCGGGCTGGTGCTGCACCCCTACACCGCGCGCAACGAGAACAGCTTCCTGCCGGCCGAGTACCGCAAGGGCACGGATCCGGCCGCCTACGGCGATGCCCTCGCCGCCTTCCGGACCTACTTCGAACAGGGCATCGACGGAATCTTCACCGACAACCCGGACACCGGACTGCTCGCGGCCGAGGCCTTCCGTCCGGGCCGACGCCCCGTCAACAGCTGAGCGCCGCTTCCCGAACGAGTGGGCCGGGCCCGGCGGGGAAACCGCCGGGCCCGGCCCACTCGTCCCGCCCGGCATGGACCTGCTGAAGGCTGACCTCTTTGAGAAGCTCGGCCCGCTGCTCTCCGCGGAGGCGGCGGCGGAGGCCGCGGGCACCGGAGTGGACGCGGCCGACCTGGAACAAGCCGTCTGGGTCAGGCTGCTGGAGCGCGGCCGGCGCGCCCCCGATCCGGCCGAGCCGGCGGAACCGGCCCGCTGGCTGCGCCGGGCGGTACGGGCGGAGGCCCGCCCGGCCCGGCGCCGGGCCCGCCGGGAGATCCCGTACGACGGCCCGCCGGCCGGCGACAGCCCGGGAGGCGACCGGGCCGTCGGGCACGAACCGGCCGCGGGAGCCGCACCGGAAGACGCCCTCCTGGACCGGGAGGTGAACCGCGCACTCCGATCGGCGGTCGCCCGGTTGCCCGGACGCTGTCCCGAGCTGATGAAGGCACTTCTTTCGCCCAGAGACCTCACTTACCGTGAAATCGCAGGAGAGTTGGGTATCTCACAAGGAAGTTTGGGGCCCGTCCGTTCCCGTTGCCTGGGATGTCTGCGCAGAATGCTGGCTGCAGAGGTTGCGGCTCCTGGCCTTCGGGGAAAGGAGCGGTAGACCAACGGGCTACCAGGTGAGCTGGAGGCATGCGCACATGGGCATGAGCGTGACCATTTCGGCGGCGGCTGCCGAGGACGCTGAGCAGATCTTCAAACTGCAGTACCTGGCCTTCCAGCGCGAGGCCGAGCTGTACGGCAACTACCTCATCCAGCCGCTCACCCAGTCCCTGGACTCCCTCAAGGGGGAGCTCGCCACGGACACCGTCCTGGTGGCCCGGCTCGGCGACGAGATCGTCGGCACCGTGCGCGGCAGCGTGGACGAGGACGGCACCGGCAAGATCGCCAAGCTGTGCGTCCACCCCCGCCTGCAGGGCCACGGGCTCGGCGCGCGCCTGCTGCGTGCGGTCGAGGAGGCCCTCGCGGGCCCCGGCACCACCACCCGCTTCCGTCTGCACACCGGCCACAAGAGCGAGTCCAACCTGCGCCTCTACCGCAAGGCCGGCTACGTCAAGGTCGGCGGCCGCACGGCGTCCGATGGGGTCCAGCTGGTGATCCTGGAGAAGGAGGCCAAGGACCCGACCGACTTCGCGGTCAGCGCGTAGTCGTCCGGCGCTGAGCGCTCAGCGTTCGGCGTTCAGCGCTTCGTGCGCAGCCAGAGCATCCCGGTGACCGGCAGGATCACCGGGATGAACAGGTAGCCCATCCCGAAGGCCGACCACACGGTCGTGTCGGGGAAGTCGTCGGGGTTCACCAGGGTCCAGGTGCCCACGGCCAGTACGCCGGCGAGCTCGGCGGCGCAGCAGACCAGCGCCGCCTTGCGGGCCGTCTCCCCGCCGCGCACCAATGAGTAGGTGATGAAGGCGTAGGCCAACGCCGCCACCGCCGACAGCGAGTAGGCGAGCGGCGCCTTGTCGAACTCGGTGGAGATCTGGAAGGCCGAGCGCGAGACCGCGCCCACCACCATCACCCCGTAGAGCCACACCAGCAGCAATCCGGGCCCGGAGACCAGCCGCTTGCGCCCGGCGGGAGTGGCGGTCTTCGTCTCAGCGTCAGGCACCGGTGGTTCCCCAGATGTCGTAGAGCCGTACTTCGAGGACGGCGAGGACGACCGCGCCGGCGGCCACCGTCACCGATCCCCACCTGGTCCGCTCGGTCAGCGAGAGCATGCCGGCCGCCGGCACCGCCGCGAAGGCGCCCAGCAGGTACGACACGAAGATCACCGTGCCCTCGTCGGGCTTCTCGCCCTGCCCGAGCTTGACCAGGCCGATCACCAGCTGGGCCAGCACCAGCACGGTCACGACGGCCATGCCGATGAAATGCCAGTCCTTGGTCGGCTGGTCCCGCCATGCGGCGTGGCCGCACCAGGCGGCGAGGGCGAGTGCGGCCACGCCGATGGCGACCGTCAGGGCGTCGAGCATGCAGCGAGGGTATTACGCGCCGAAAGACCCGATGCGCGCGCCCCTTCCGGGAAGGTGGTCTTGACCACAGCGCCCCCCTCGGTCGGACCGCGGGCCGGTGTGCCCGTATGGGGTCCGATCAGCGCATCGACGCAGGTCAGGACAGTGGTACGAGGACGGGCGCGGGTCCAAGCCGTCCGGTATGCGGGCGGATCCCGTCCGCTATCCGGACAGCGTTGATCGGTCAGGGGAGACGTCTGCTTTACTTGGGCCCATGACCACGACGAGCAGCCGCACCCTTGCGACCGAGGCGACGATGACGCCCGGTGCTCGTTGTATGTGTCGAATGTGCGCCTTCTGAGGGCCCCTTCCTGAGCCTCGCGCCCCGAAGCGAGACCAGCCGCGCCAGACGTCACCCGCTGATGGACAGCACGGCTCACTCCTGCCCCGCGCATGCGCCCAAGCCATCGTTTTCTGACGGTTCGTCCCGTATCGCGTCCCCAGATGTTCGCCCCGTGCCCGGCACCCCGCTGCGCCGCGCACTCGACAGCGACGGAAATCCTGTGATCACCACATCGGGCCTCACGAAGGTCTACCAGTCCCGTGGCCGCGAGGTCACCGCCCTGGACGGCGTCGATCTCCACGTCCGCGAGGGCGAGGTCTACGGAGTCATCGGCCAGAGCGGCGCCGGCAAGTCCTCCCTGATCCGCTGCGTGAACCTGCTGGAGCGCCCCACCACCGGCACCGTGAGCGTCGACGGAGTCGACCTCACCGCGCTCGCCGGCCGCGGTCGCCGCGCCGGCAAGGAGCTCCGTGAGGCCCGCAGCCGCATCGGCATGGTCTTCCAGCACTTCAACCTGCTGTCCTCGCGCACCGTCCAGGGCAACGTCGAACTGCCCCTGGAGATCCTCGGCGTCTCCGGCCGCGAGCGCTCCCGCAAGGCCCTCGAACTCCTCGACCTGGTCGGCCTCGCCGACAAGGCCAAGGCCTACCCCACCCAGCTCTCCGGCGGCCAGAAGCAGCGCGTCGGCATCGCCCGCGCCCTGGCCGGCGACCCCAAGGTGCTGCTCTCCGACGAGGCCACCAGCGCCCTGGACCCCGAGACCACCCGCTCCATCCTCGGGCTGCTGCGCGACCTCAACCAGCAGCTCGGCCTCACCGTGCTGCTCATCACGCACGAGATGGACGTCGTCAAGACCGTCTGCGACTCGGCCGCCCTCATGAAGAACGGCCGCGTCGTGGAATCCGGCACGGTCGCCGAACTGCTCGCCACCCCCGGCTCCGAGCTCGCCGGCGAGCTCTTCCCGGTCACCGGCACCGCCACCGGACCCGACCGCACGGTCGTCGACGTCACCTTCCACGGCGAGGCCGCCGCCCAGCCGGTCATCTCGCAGCTCTCGCGCACCTACAACATCGACATCTCGATCCTCGGCGCCGCGATGGACACCGTCGCCGGCCGCCTGATCGGCCGCATGCGCATCGAACTGCCCGGCCGCTACGAGGACAACGTCGTCCCGGTGGGCTTCCTGCGCGAACAGGGCCTCCAGGTCGACGTCATCGACGAGGCCGAGCAGACCGACGAGATCGACGAGATCGACGACGAACTGGCCGCACTGGTCAAGGATGGTGCGAAGTGACCTGGTCCGAGATGCAGCCCCTGCTCACCCAGGGCACCTACGACACCCTCTACATGGTGCTGTGGTCCACCCTGGTGACCGTGCTCGGCGGACTGCCCATCGGCATCCTGCTCGTGCTCACCGACAAGGGCGGCCTGCTGCAGAACCAGCCGCTCAACAAGGTCCTCGGCGTGATCGTGAACATAGGCCGCTCGCTGCCGTTCATCATCCTGCTGATCTTCCTGATCCCGGTCACCACAGCGGTCGTCGGCACCTTCATCGGCCCCACCGCCATGATCGTCCCGCTCGCCATCGGCGCCGTCCCCTTCTTCGCCCGGCTCGTCGAGACGGCCGTCCGCGAGGTGGACCACGGCCTGATCGAGGCCGTCGAGTCCATGGGCGGCGGAATCCCCACCCTCGTCGGCAAGGTGCTCCTGCCGCAGGCCCTGCCCTCGCTGGTCGCCGGTGTCACCACCACCGTCATCACCCTCGTCGGCTACTCCGCCATGGCCGGAGCCGTCGGCGGCGAAGGCCTCGGCTCCAAGGCCATCACGTACGGCTTCCAGCGCTTCGAGACCGGCTTCATGGTCGCCACCGTCGCGGTCCTGATCGTCCTCGTCACGGTGATCCAGCTGATCGGCGACGGCGTGGTCCGCCTCCTGGCCCGCCGCGGCCGCACCGCCTGACCGGCCCCCACGGGCCGCCCCGACTTTCCCACCCCACAGAGCCCGCACTTGTCGTGCTTGGGCCACCACCAGCAAGTCCTCGGTACTTGTTCAGCAAGAAAGGCACTCTTCGTGCGTAAGAACATCAAGCTCACCGCCCTCGCCGCCACGGCCACCGCGCTCACCCTCGGCCTCACCGCCTGCGGCAGCTCCTCGGACCCGTCCTCCACCAAGGCCGACGGCGGCAAGACCGACGAGAGCAAGCCGCTCGTCATCGCGGCCTCCCCGAGCCCGCACGCCGACATCCTGAACTTCGTCAAGGACAACCTCGCGGCGAAGGAAGGCCTGAAGCTCGACGTCAAGGAGTTCACGGACTACGTCCTGCCGAACACCGCGACCGAGCAGGGCCAGGTCAACGGCAACTTCTTCCAGCACAAGCCGTACCTCGACGACTTCAACAAGAAGAACGGCACGCACATCGTGCCCGTCGTCAACGTGCACCTGGAGCCCCTCGGCCTCTACTCCAAGAAGGTCAAGGCGATCGCCGACATCAAGGCCGGCCAGACCATAGCCGTCCCCAACGACACCACCAACGAGGGCCGCGCGCTCCAGCTGCTCGCCGCGAACAACCTGATCACCCTCAAGGAGGGTGTCGGCACCAGCGCCAAGCTGTCCGACATCACCGACAAGAAGGGCCTGGAGTTCAAGGAGCTGGAGGCCGCCACGGTCCCGCGCGCCCTGAACGACGTGGACGCCGCCGTCATCAACGGCAACTACGCCCTCGAGGCCAAGCTGGCGCCCGCCAAGGACGCGCTGATCCTGGAGAAGGCCGAGGGCAACCCCTACGCCAACTTCCTCGCCGTCAAGGACGGAAACCAGAACGACCCGCGGATCCAGAAGCTCGCCAAGCTCCTGAACTCCGACGAGGTCAAGAAGTTCATCGACGAGAAGTACCAGGGCTCGGTCATCCCGGCCTTCGGCACCCCGGCCTCCTGAGCCGGCGGGCCGACAGCCCCCGGGCACGGCCCCGCAGTCAGGAATCTCGGCCCCGCACGCCGCTGACGGCGCGCGGGGCCGAGCTCTGCCCGCTCCCGGGCAACCCGGCCCTGCACATCCCCCGGTCGATGCTGCATGCTGTGGCCTACGACCCGTAGAGGCGGATCCGCATGAACGGTCCCTCACCACGGTCGCATCGCACCACGGTCGCACCACGTTTCTCAGGCATGGAGCTGCGCATGACTACCACCTTCCCGGACGTCACCATCAGCACGGACCGGCTGGTGCTGCGCCCCTTCGAGGAAGAGGACGTCACCGCGCTCACCGAGATGATGAACGACGAGTACGTCACCGCCTGGACCACCGTGGCCCACCCCTACACCCACGCCGACGCGCACCGCTGGGCCACCCGGGACGCCCACGCCGAACGCACCGAGGGCCGCGGCATCGTCTTCGCCGTCACCGAGTTCCTCACCCAACGCCTCGTCGGCATCGTCCACCTCCAGAACACCAACTGGCGGACCCGCGCCACCGAGGTCGGCTACGTCACCGCCCCCTGGGCCCGCGGCGAGGGCTACGCCAGCGAGTCCGTACTGGCCGTCGCCCAATGGCTCTTCCGCGGCCAGCGGTTCGAGCGCCTCGAACTGCGCACCGCCGCCGACAACACCGCCTCCCAGCAGGTGGCCCAGAAGATCGGCTGCATCAGCGAAGGCGTCCTGCGCAACGCGTGGATAGTGCGCACGCAGACCCCCGACGGCCACTGGACCGACACCCGCACCGACCTCATCGTCTGGAGCCTCGTCCCCGAGGACCTCGACGACGACGGCGACGGCTACGAGGGATACGACTCCTACGACGGCTACGCGGGCAGCACCTCCTTCGGGCAGCGGGCCGACGCGCACGGCCGCACCGTCGGCGCCGACTGGAACTGACCCTATGACCGGGTAGTCTCACCGTGCCCGCCCCCCGACGAAGCTTCGCCCGCCCCCACCACCAGGAGACTGACGACGATGGCCGACCGGGTCACGGTGATCGGCTGGGACGGCTCGCCCCTGACCGCGGCCGCCCGGTCCGCGCTCTCCGCCGCCACCCTCGTGGCCGGCGCCGCGCACCACCTCGCGCTCCCCGAGGTCCCGCCCACCGCAGAACGCGTCCGCCTCGGCAGCCTCGAACTCGCCGCCCGCCGCATCGCCGCCCACCGCGGCACCGCGGTCGTCTTCGCCGACGGGGACCCCGGCTTCTTCGGCGTCGTACGCACCCTGCGCGCCCCGGAGCACGGCCTCGAGGTCGAGGTCGTCCCGGCCGTCTCCTCCGTGGCCGCAGCCTTCGCCCGCGCCGGCATGCCCTGGGACGACGCCCAGGTCGTCGTCGCCCACCCCCGCACCCTGCGCCGGGCCGTCAACGTCTGCCGCGCCCACGCCAAGGTCGCCGTCCTCACCTCGCCCGGCGCCGGCCCCGCCGAACTCGCCCTGCTCCTCGAAGGAGTCCACCGCACCTTCGTCGTCTGCGAGGAACTCGGCACGGACCGGGAGCAGGTGAGCGTCCTCACCTCCGACAAGGCCGCCGACCACAGCTGGCGCGACCCGAACGTCGTCATCGTCATCGGCGGCGCGGGACAGGCCCCTGCCGCCGAACCGGGCTGGCTGCTCGGCCAGGGCGCCGCCCACTCCGCCGAGCGCGGCTGGGCCCGCCCGCAGCCCGACACCGGCGAAGGGGAGTCGGCGCAGCTCCGCGCCGCCCAGCTCGCCCGGCTCGGCCCGCGCACCGGCGACCTCGTCTGGGACATCGGCGCCGGCTCCGGCGGCCTGGCCGTGGACGCCGCCGCGCTCGGCGCCGCCGTCATCGCCGTCGACGCCGACCCGCTCGCCTGCGAACGCGTAACTGCCGCCGCCCGCAAGCGCGGAGTGCAGCTCCAGGTCGTCGCCGGACGCGCACCGCACGCCCTGGAGAGCCTGCCCGAGCCCGACGTCGTCCGCGTCGGCGGGGGCGGGGCCGAGGTCGTCGCGGCCGTCGCCGACCGTCGCCCCGAACGGATCGTCAGCCACGCCTCCACCCGCGACGAGGCGGAGGCCATCGGCCGTGCGCTCACCGAACACGGGTACGCCGTCGAGTGCGCGCTGCTCCAGTCCGTCGCCCTGGACCCCCGCACCTGGGCCGAACAGGACCGTTCCGTGGTGTTCCTCCTGTCGGCAGAACGCCCTGTGACCCGCTGAGACGAGGGCCGGGGTAGGCTGGCCGATCGTCGTACTGCCTCGACGTTTCGGGCATGGCGACACCGCCGGAACGCGCGACGTGGCGCAGTCCACAGAGGACCACGGCGGTTATGGCCGCCACGATGGCTAACGGGCGCGACAATGCTTAGTGGTTGTCGTGCAGGCGGATGTGAGACGGACCCGTCGCACGCCGGCCCCGCACGGCAACTCCGCTTGGAGGCCTCGTGGGCGACCGGGCGACCGACGAGGCAGAACCGATGGGCGAGGGGTAAGCATGACTGACACCGGCCAGGTACCGGGCGAGGGTCTCCCGGACAGTGCGGGCATGGTGGATCAGCAGGGCGTCCCCGCTCCGGTCCGGACGCCGGCACCGATTCCCGGCGGCTACGCCTTCCAGGACCTCATGGACAACCCGGCCGAGCCGGAGGACGAGGAACTGCTGCTGATGCCGAGCGGCCAGGGCGCGTGGAGCGACCCGCAGGTCGTCCCGCCGGCCCCCGTCTTCCCCGTGGACCCCCAGCTCTCCGAGCCGCCGGCGTACGCCGACGCGTCCTACGGCGCCGGACCCGGCTACCCCGAGGCCCCGGCGTACCCCGAGCAGGCCGGGTACCCCGAGCCCACCGCGTACCCCGGCTTCCCCCAGCCCTCCTTCCCCGACGCCGGCTACAGCGCGGGCGCGCACGAGGCGGGCGGCCGTGACTCCGGCGCGCTCGACCTCGGCGGCCTCGTCGGCGCGCCGCCCGCGGCCCCCGCCGCTCCGGTGGCCCCCGCGACCCCCGTCCGGCGCCCGCTGCACATGGGCCCGCCCGTGCCCGACGCCACCGGCGGAGTCGTACGTTCCCTCGCGGACCGCGGCCCGGCCGCGGCCCCCGCCCCGGCCGCCCCGACGGCCACCGTGCCCAGCGGCCCGGCGGTGCCCGCGCCGCTCCGCCAGGCGGGGCCCCCGACCACGGGCCCGGAGTACCTCGACGTCCCCCGTGCGGAGGCCGTCGCGTCCCCCGCCCCGCAGCCGGGCGAGATCCCGCCGCAGGCCGGGGCCCCCTGGGGCGCGGAGCCGGTGGCCGCTCCGGAGCCGGTCGAGGCCGCGCCCGAGCCGGAGGCGCAGGCCGCGCCCGAGCAGGCCGTCGAGGCCGCGCAGCCGCCCGTCGAGCCGGAGCCGCTCGCGGTGCCCGCAGAAACGGTGGTTCAGCCCGAGCAGCCGGCGCAGCCCGAGCAGCAGTCCGAGGTCGTCGTGGCAGAGGCGGCGCCCGCGGCAGCCGAGCCCGTCGCGCCGGTCGCGGTGCCCGAGCCGATCGAGGCCGCGCAGGAGGCCGTCGACCCGGCCGAGGCCGTCGCCGTCGAGCCGGTCCGGCCCGAGCCCGTCGAGGCCCGGCCCGAGCAGGTCGCCCCCGTCGAGGCGGTCGCCGTCGTCCAGCCCGAGCCCGTCGAAGCCGTCGCACCGGATGCGCCCGAAGCCGCGCCGCAGCCCGTCACCCCCGTCGCGGAGCCGGTCGAAGCCCAGCCGGAGCCCGTCGAGCCGGAGGTGATCGAGGTCGCCCCCGAGCCGGTCGCCCCGGCCGAGGCCGTCGCGGTGGAGCCGGTGCAGCCGGAGGCCGTCGAAGCCGGGCCCGAGCCGGTCGCCCCCGCCGAGGCCCAGCCGGAAGCCCAGCCCGAGGCGCCCGCCCCGGCCGAGCACGCGGGCGACCCGGCCCCCGCCTACGACGACGCCGAGCGCGAGGCCGTCCTGCGCGTCATGCGCGAGCGCCGCGACATCCGCAAGGGCTTCCGTACCGACCCGATCCCGCACGAGGTGCTGCTCCGCGTCCTGGAAGCGGCCCACACCGCGCCCAGCGTCGGCCACTCCCAGCCCTGGGACTTCGTCGTCATCCGCTCCGCCGAGACCCGCCGGACGATGCACGAGCTCGCCCAGCGCCAGCGCGAGGCCTACGCGAAGTCGCTGCCCAAGGGCCGGGCGAAGCAGTTCAAGGAACTCAAGATCGAGGCCATCCTCGACACCCCGGTGAACATCGTCGTCACCGCCGACCCCACCCGCGGCGGCCGCCACACCCTCGGCCGGCACACCCAGCCGCAGATGGCCCCGTACTCCTCGGCCCTCGCCGTCGAGAACCTCTGGCTCGCCGCGCGCGCCGAAGGCCTCGGCGTCGGCTGGGTCAGCTTCTTCGACGAGCGCGAGATGGTCCGCGAGCTCGGCCTGCCGGAGCACCTGGAGGTCGTCGCCTACCTGTGCGTCGGCTACGTCGACGAGTTCCCGGAGGAGCCCGAGCTGGCCCAGGCCGGCTGGTCCCAGCGGCGGCCCCTCTCGTGGGTCGTCCACGAGGAGACGTACGGGCGCCGCGCACTGCCCGGCGAGGAACCGCACGACCTGCTCTCGGAGACGGTCGCCAGCATCCGCCCGCTCGACGCGAAGGCGCTCGGCGAGGCGTGGGAGCGGCAGAAGCGCATGACCAAGCCCGCCGGGGCCCTGGGCATGCTGGAGATCATCTCCGCGCAGCTGGCCGGCCTGTCCAGGGTCTGCCCGCCGCCGATCCCGGAGCCGGCCGCCGTGGCGATCTTCGCCGGCGATCACGGCGTGCACGCCCAGGGCGTCACCCCCTGGCCGCAGGAGGTCACCACGCAGATGGTGGCGAACTTCCTGGGCGGCGGCGCGGTGTGCAACGCATTCGCCAACCAGGTCGGCGCCGAGGTCTGCGTGATCGACGTCGGCGTCGCCGGCGACCTCCCGGCCACCCCGGGCCTGCTCCCGCGCAAGGTCCGCCCGGGCACGGCCGACCTCTCGGTCGGCCCGGCGATGACCCGCGAGGAGGCCGTCGCGGCCGTCGAGGTCGGCATCGAGACGGCCCGCGACCTGGTGGCGGCGGGCAACAAGGCCCTCCTCACCGGCGAGATGGGCATCGCCAACACCACGGTCTCCGCCGCCCTCATCTCGGTCTTCACGGGCGTCGACCCGGCGGAGGTCACCGGCCGCGGCACCGGCATCAACGACGAGACGCACGCCCGCAAGGTCGACGTCGTCCGCCGCGCCCTGGAACTCCACCAGCCGGACCCGGCGGACCCGATCGGCGTCCTGGCGGCCATCGGCGGCCTGGAGCACGCGGCGATCGTCGGCCTGCTCCTGGGCGGAGCCTCCCTGCGGACTCCCGTGATCCTGGACGGCGTCAGCGCGGGCGCGGCCGCCCTGGTGGCCCGGGCCATCGCCCCCGAGTCCCTCTCGGCGTGCATCGCGGGACACCGCAGCGCGGAGCCGGGGCACGTGGCGGCCCTGAACAAGCTCGGCCTGCGCCCCCTGGTCGACCTGGACCTCCGCCTCGGCGAGGGCACGGGCGCGCTGCTGGCCCTCCCGCTGGTCCAGAGCGCGGCCCGTGCGATGCACGAGGTGGCCACCTTCGACTCGGCCGGCGTCACAGAAAAATAACCCGGCCGCCAAACGCCCCGCCCGCGCCTCAATCGCCGGCGGGGCTGGCCATGCGCGGCCGCCCGGATGGTGTCGGGCGCGGCTCACTGCCCGGGGCTCCGCCCCAGACCCCGCGCCTCAATCGCCGGCGGGGCTGAATGTGCGCGGCGAGGCCGGATGGTGGGTGGCGGGTGCGGCTCACTGCCCGGGGCTCCGCCCCCGACCCCGCGCCTCAAACGCCGGCGGGGCTGAATGTGCGCGGCGCGACCGGATGGTGGGTGGGCGGGCGCGGCTCACTGCCCGGGGCTCCGCCCCCGACCCCCCGCCTCAATCGCCGGCGGGGCTGAATATGTGCGGCGCGATGGTAGGGGGCCGTGGGGTGGGGACACTCCGGGGCGTCCCCGCAGGTCGAGCGAACCCATCGCCGGGCAACGGGCCGGTCAGGCCAAGGGTTCGCGAGCCGAGGAGACGTCCCGGAGGGGCACCGCCCCACCCCGAAGCCGCCCCCCGGCCCTCGGGCTCACGGCCGGGATCCCGGGCACGGGTGCTGGGCCGGGCAGGGCGGCGGCCGTCGCGGCACCGCCTCACCCCGAAGCCGCCCCCCGGCCCCCGGGCTCGCGGCCGGGATCCCGGGCACGGTGCTGGGCCGGGTCGAGGCATCGGCCCCCGCGGCCCGCGGCCCGGCCCGGGCGCACCTCGAAGCCGTCCGCCGGCTCCGGCCCAGCCGGACGGGGCCCCGTGGGGTCGGCGTGGGACCCGTCCGCGCTGCGGGACGGGCCGCGCCGTATGGTGGACCAGCACCGCATCACCGCACGTCAGTACCCCGCCGCTCCAGCGCCGCAGCGGCACCCAAGAGCACCGCACCGCCGCCCCCCAGGAGCCGCAACCGCCATGGCCGACACCCCCGCCTACCCCGTAGGACTTCGACTCGCCGGCCGCCGCGTCGTCGTCATCGGCGGCGGCCAGGTCGCCCAGCGCCGCCTCCCCGCGCTCGTCGCGGCCGGCGCCGACGTCCTGCTCGTCTCGCCCTCCGCCACCCCCTCCGTGGACGCCATGACCGAGACCGGTGAGATCCGTTGGGAGCGCCGCCGCTACGAGGACGGCGACCTGGCCGGCGCCTGGTACGCCCTCATCGCCACCCGGGACCGGGCCGCGAACGACGCCGCCTCCGCCGAGGCCGAGCGCGAGCGGATCTGGTGCGTGCGCGCCGACGACGCCGAGGCCGCCACCGCCTGGACCCCGGCCACCGGCCGCGTGGAGGGCGTCACCGTCGCCGTGCTGAGCGGCAACGACCCCCGCCGCTCCGCCGCCGTCCGGGACGCCGTCGTCGAGGGGCTGCGCGACGGCACCCTCACGGCCGCCCGCCCCCGCACCCCCGGCGTCGCCCTCGTCGGCGGCGGGCCCGGCGACCCCGACCTCATCACCGTGCGCGGCCGCCGCCTCCTCGCCGAGGCCGACGTCGTCATCGCCGACCGGCTCGGCCCCCGTGACCTGCTCGACGAGCTCCCCCCGCACGTCGAGGTCATCGACGCCGCGAAGATCCCGTACGGCCGGTTCATGGCCCAGGAGGCCATCAACAACGCGCTGATCGAGCACGCCAAGGCCGGCAAGGCCGTGGTGCGGCTCAAGGGCGGGGACCCGTACGTCTTCGGCCGCGGCATGGAGGAGCTCCAGGCCCTCGCCGAACAGGGCATCCCCTGCACCGTCGTGCCCGGCATCTCCAGCTCGATCTCGGTGCCCGGCGCCGTCGGCATCCCGGTCACCCACCGCGGTGTGGCCCACGAGTTCACCGTGGTCAGCGGGCACGTCGGGCCCGACGACGCGCGCTCCCTCGTGGACTGGGCCGCCCTCGCCCGGCTCACCGGCACCCTGGTGATCCTCATGGGCGTCGACAAGATCGGCCTGATCGCCGAGGCGCTCGTACGCCACGGCCGCGCGGCCGACACCCCCGTCGCGGTCGTCCAGGAGGGCACCACCGCCACCCAGCGCCGGGTGGACGCCACCCTCGCCACGGTCGGCGAGGTCGTCCGCGCCGAGGAGGTCCGCCCGCCGGCCGTCATCGTCATCGGCGAGGTCGTCCGCGTCAACGCCCCCGGAACCAGCGCCCCCAGCACCAGCGCCTGACAGGCCGTTGGCACCGCACCCAGGACAAGGCAGTATCACCCTGTGGCTGATCTCATCACCGTCGAGGACCCCGACGACCCGCGCCTGCGCGACTACACGGGCCTGACCGACGTCGAACTGCGGCGCAGGCGCGAGCCCGCCGAAGGACTCTTCATCGCCGAGGGCGAGAAGGTCATCAGACGCGCCAAGGACGCCGGCTACGAGATGCGCTCGATGCTGCTCTCGGCCAAGTGGGTCGACGTCATGCGCGACGTCATCGACGAACTCCCCGCTCCGGTCTACGCCGTCAGCCCCGAGCTCGCCGAACGCGTCACCGGCTACCACGTGCACCGCGGCGCCCTCGCCTCCATGCAGCGCAAGCCGCTGCCCACGGCCGAGGAGCTGCTCGCCACGACCCGCCGCGTGGTCGTCATGGAAGCGGTCAACGACCACACCAACATCGGGGCGATCTTCCGCAGCGCCGCCGCCCTCGGCATGGACGCGGTGCTGCTGTCCCCCGACTGCGCGGACCCGCTCTACCGCCGCTCGGTGAAGGTCTCCATGGGCGCCGTGTTCTCCGTTCCGTACGCCCGTCTGGAGGCCTGGCCGAAGAGCCTGGACTCGGTGCGGGAGGCGGGCTTCAAGCTGCTCGCCCTCACCCCGCACGAGAAGGCCTCGCCGATCGACGTGGCCGCGCCGCAGTCCCTGGAGCGGGTCGCGCTGATGCTCGGCGCCGAGGGGGACGGCCTCTCCACGCAGGCGCTGGTCGCCGCCGACGAGTGGGTACGGATCCCGATGGCGCACGGCGTGGACTCGCTGAACGTCGGCGCGGCCGCCGCCGTCGCCTTCTACGCCGTGGCCCAGGGCCGCGAGACGGCGTAGCGACGCCCCGCGGGCAGCGTACGGCCGCCCGGCCCAGCTCGTCTCTTCCGGATCTTGCCTCGCCCGCGCCGCCCGGCACCGCACCTCGCCGTGCACCGGACGACGCGGGCTTGACCGGCACGATCCGAAAGAGACGACCTAGAGCTTCTGGGCCGCGGCGATGCCCAGCGCCACGATCAGCGTGACCAGCACGAACACGATCAGCCGCTGCCGCATCAGCCGCGGGTCCGGCCGTGACGGGCGTCGTCCGGTCCCGGTCGTCCTGGGCGCCGGGCGGCCGCCCGTACGGCCCGAGGTCGGCCGGGAGGACGGGCCGCCGGGGTTGCGTGGATTGCGGGAGGACGAGGGCCGCGAGTGCGGCCCGCCCGGGGATCCGCCCGTGCCCCGGGGCGTGGTGGAGCCGCCGGTACGACGCTCCGTGCGCTGCTCCGCGTAGTCCTCGGGGAGCCGGCCCGTCGGCCGTTCGGTCCGGGCCCGCTGCGCCGGCGGGCGGCCCTCCGACAGTCCCTGTGCCTCGCGGGCCGCGATCTCCTTGAGCCGCATCGACAGCTGGAGCGTGCTGGGCCGCTCCTCGGGATCCTTGGCCAGGCATGCCCGTACGAGGGGCGCCAGCGCGTCCGGGACGCCCTGGAGGTGCGGCTCCTCGTGCACCACGCGGTAGAGCATGACCTCGGAACTGCCGTGCCCGAAGGGCGAGTCGGCGGTCGCCGCGTAGGCGAGGGTGGCGCCGAGGGCGAAGACGTCGGTGGCGGGGGTGACGGCCGCGCCGCGCACCTGCTCGGGCGCGAGGAAGCCGGGGGAGCCGACGGCCGTTCCCACATGGGTGAGCGTGCTCGCCCCGGTGGCCCAGGCGATCCCGAAGTCGATGATCCGCGGGCCCTTGGGGGAGAGCAGGATGTTCGAGGGCTTGAGGTCCCGGTGGACGACACCCGCCTCGTGCACGGCGACCAGCCCCTCGGAGAGCGCGGCGCCGACGGCGGCGATCTGCGCGGCCGTCAGGGGGCCCTCCTCGGCCACCTTGTCGTGCAGCGAGGGGCCGGGGACGTACTGGGTGGCGAACCACGGCCGCTCGGCCTCCAGGTCCGCCGCCACCAGCCGCGCCGTGCAGCCGCCCCGGATCCGCCGGGCGGCGGACACCTCGCGGGCGAACCGAGAGCGGAACTCCTGGTCCTCGGCGAGGTCCGGCCGGATGACCTTGAGCGCGACGCGCTGTCCGCGCCGGTCCGATCCCAGGTAGACCACGCCCATGCCGCCGGCACCGAGCCGCCGGTGCAGCCTGAACGAGCCGACGACACGCGGGTCCTCGCGCCGGAGCCGCATCATCGCCATGTCCACCCCGCTGACCGGTCGTCCTGTTGACGTGGCACAGCTTACGGACCATCCGGCATGCGTGCTCAGAGGCCGCGCCCTCGCCGTGGGATTCGATTGTCAGTGCGGCACAGCACACTTGAGGGAGCATCAGGGGGTTCGGGCGGCAGCGCGGAGCGGGTGGTCGGCGCGACCAAGCGGCCCTTGGATCAAGGGGATTGGGGCCTGGGGGCGGGTGCGGGAGCGCCCGGGTGCACCCGTATGCCGCCCACGCGCGAGTGGATCTTGCCGAGGGCCGGTGGACGGACACGCATCAACAGGGAGTGACGGAAGTGAGAGAAGTCACTACCCTCCGGTCATCCCCTCCGGGAAGACCCCGACAGCGGGGGAGCGGCCTCCACCCAGGGGAGTACACGGACGAGGCCCCGTCATCCTCCTGGAGGCCCGGCAATGGGTACGAAGGCATGAGGCCAGGGGCCGCCCGCCCGCCTAGTGTTGAAGACAAGCGGCGGGTGGCGCACTCGTCCCCCGAGGTCACAAGCCCGCCGCTGCCAAACGACAGGGAGAGGGCCATGGCGGACATCGCACGGCAGGGACGCAAGGCATTCGCGTTCAACGGCCACGAGTCCGGCACCCGCCACCCGCTGGTGGCCGCGGCCATGGTGCTCCCCCTGGCCGCCCTGCTGCTCTTCCTCTTCGGAGGCTTCGATCAGCTGGCGGCACAGGCGTCGTCCGTGGGTCTGATGCCGGGGCGCTGAGCGGCGCCCCGGGCCCGGGAGAGCGGTCCGGGCCGGGACATCGGTCGTCGAACCCCGTGGGGACGGGGGAGCGACGGACGGACGGCAGGTGAAGGGTGCTGCCCGTACGGCTGGGGAGTCGGACGGGCAGCACCCTTTTTCGTGCCCCGCTCGGACGGGGAAAGGGAACGCGAAAGCCCCGGCCGAGGAGACGGCCGGGGCTTTCATCGGTGCGCGATACTGGGATTGAACCAGTGACCTCTTCCGTGTCAGGGAAGCGCTCTCCCGCTGAGCTAATCGCGCGGGAACCACGGCTCGGAAGCCGCAGGTCGGACAGGTGATGCCAGGTGCTGCGTGCGCGATACTGGGATTGAACCAGTGACCTCTTCCGTGTCAGGGAAGCGCTCTCCCGCTGAGCTAATCGCGCGGGGATCCTTGCGGATCAGTGGACGATACTGGGATTGAACCAGTGACCTCTTCCGTGTCAGGGAAGCGCTCTCCCGCTGAGCTAATCGTCCTTGGAGGTGGAGACGGGATTTGAACCCGTGTAGACGGCTTTGCAGGCCGTTGCCTCGCCTCTCGGCCACTCCACCATGGAGCTGCAGGGGTTCTCGGGAAGATCCCCCACTTCGAGCGGACGACGAGACTCGAACTCGCGACATCCACCTTGGCAAGGTGGTGCTCTACCAACTGAGCTACGTCCGCAGGTCACCGTGTTCACTCCGGGGTTTTCCCCCTTCGCTCCCTGGCGACGAGTTGAACTCTAGCGGATTCCCGGGCCAGCTCAAAAACGCGTTTCCGCAGCGTGCTGCCGCTCGATCACCACAGGTCACCCCTCCGTCACCCCACCGGCGCGGCGTCGTCACCGGTCATAGACTCGCAGCCGTGCACGACCTGCCCCCCATGGCCCGCTTCGGCGGCCTCCTCGCGACCGACCTCCGGGACGTCACCAGCGATCCCGCGGCCCTCGACTCCACCGGCTTCTGGGCGGTGGCCGCCGGCTTCGAAGGGCGGCTCGTCTGCGCGCGCTTCGGGGACGTGCGCCCCGATCCGGTCCCCGCGCCGGTCCCGGGCGCCTGGCGCGGCCCCGACGCCGACCAGTGGACCTCCTCGCTCGACCGGACCGCGTACGTCGACGGCGTGCGCCGCATCCGCGAGCACATCGCCGCAGGTGAGGTCTACCAGGCCAACCTCTGCCGGGTGATGTCCGCGCCGCTGCCGCACCCGGACCGCGCCGATGTCGACGCCCTCACGGCGCTCCTCGCCCGCGGCAACCCCGCCCCCTTCGCAGGAACGATTCGGCTGGCCGCGCACGGCGTGGAGATCGCCACCGCCTCCCCGGAGCTGTTCCTGCGCCGCACCGGCCGCCGCATCGAGTCCGGACCCATCAAGGGCACCGGCCGCACCGCCGCCGACCTGCTCCCCAAGGACCACGCCGAGAACGTGATGATCGTGGACCTTGTACGCAACGACCTTGGCCGGGTCTGCGCCACGGGCTCCGTCACCGTCCCCGAACTGTGCGCCGTCGAGGAGCACCCGGGCCTGGTCCACCTCGTCTCCACCGTGAGCGGCGAGCTCGCCGACGGCGCCGGCTGGCCCGAGCTGCTCGCCGCCACCTTCCCGCCCGGCTCCGTCACCGGCGCGCCCAAGTCCTCCGCCCTGCGGATCATCGAGGCTCTGGAGACCGCCCCGCGCGGTCCCTACTGCGGCGGCATCGGCTGGGTCGACGCCGACCGGGGCACCGCCGAGCTCGCCGTCGGCATCCGCACCTTCTGGATCGACCGCGAGACCCCCGGCGGCCCCAGCCTGCTCTTCGGGACCGGCGCCGGCATCACCTGGGGCTCCGACCCCGACCGCGAGTGGGCGGAGACCGAACTGAAGGCCGCCCGGCTCCTGCGGGTCGCGGCGGGCCACGAGAGCACCGGCACCCAGGGGGCGAACGGGACGATCGGAAGGACCGCACCATGAGGATCTGGCTCGACGGAGCACTGCGGGACGTCGACAACGCCCACGTGTCCGTCCTCGACCACGGGCTGACCGTCGGCGACGGCGTCTTCGAGACGCTGAAGGCGGAGCGCGGCCGGGCCTTCGCCCTCACCCGCCACCTGGAACGGCTCACCCGCTCCGCCCGGGGACTCGGCCTGCCCGACCCCGACCTCGACGAGGTGCGCCGCGCCTGCGCCGCCGTACTGGAGGCCAACCCGGTGGAGCAGGGACGGCTGCGCCTCACCTACACCGGCGGGGTCGCCCCCCTCGGCTCCGACCGCGGCGACGCCGGCACCACCCTGATCGCCGCCGTCGCGCCGTCCGTGCGCCGCCCGGACGCCACCGCCGTCGTCACCGTCCCCTGGGTGCGCAACGAGCGCTCCGCCGTGGCCGGCCTGAAGACCACCTCGTACGCCGAGAACGTCGTCGCCCTCGCCGCCGCGCACCGGGCCGGGGCCTCCGAGGCGCTCCTCGCCAACACCGTGGGCCGGCTCTGCGAGGGCACCGGCTCCAACGTCTTCGTCGTCATCGACGGGGAACTGCACACGCCGCCGCTGAGCTCCGGCTGCCTGGCGGGCATCACCCGGGCCCTCATCCTCGACTGGGCCGGGGCGAAGGAGACCGACCTGCCCTTCGACGTGCTGGAACGCGCCGAGGAGGTCTTCGTGACCTCCTCCCTGCGCGACGCCCAGGCGGTCGTCCGGATCGACGACCGCGAACTGGGGAGGGGCCCCGGACCGGTCACGGCCGAGGTGATGCGGATCTTCGAGGTGATGGCCGGATCGGACATCGATCCGTGAACCCTGGTGACGCGGGACCGCGGGGCAGGTAGAACTCGAAGTGATGACCACCACCCTGCGGCCCGCACAGCCGCTCCAGCAGCACAGTGACGGCACCCGCTCGCGGACCTACGAGGTGCGGGTCAACAGCCGCCACGTCGGCACCCTCGAACTGGCCACCAGGTCGGCCGCCCAGCCCGGGACCGGCGTGATCCGGGACCTGTGGATCGACGAACCGGACCGCCGGCGCGGACGCGGCACGGTCGCCGCGCTCGCCGCCGAGGAGGTGCTGCGCTCCTGGCGCTGCACCGGCATCGCCGTGTCGGTGCCCGCCGACGCCGGGGCGGCGCTGCGGCTGGCCACCGCCCTCGGCTACCGGGAGACCGGCCGGGTCATGGTCAAGGAGCTGCCGGCGCAACCGCCCGTGCTCCCCGCGGGATGCACGGGCCGCCCGATGACCCCGGCGGAGTTCGACGCCTGGCTGGAGGTGGAGATCGTCGAGTACGGCCCCCGCCTCGTCTCCCCGGGCATGACCGAGGAGCAGGGCGTGGCCGCGTCCCGCGCCGAACACGCCCGGATGCTCCCGGCCGGACGGGAGACCCCCGGCACGGCCTTCCACGTGGTGGAGGGCCCGCAGGGCGAGATCCTGGGCAGCGTGTGGGTGGGGGAGCGGGAACTGCCCGCCCTCGGCACCGTCCCCTACGTGTACGACGTCCGGGTCGAGCCCGCACACCGCGGCCGGGGCCACGGCCGGACCCTCATGCTGCTGGCCGAACACAGCGCACTGGCGGCCGGCGCCCGGCACCTCGGGCTGTACGTGGTCGAGGGCAACACCCCGGCCCGGCGGCTCTACGAGTCGCTCGGCTACCGGGACACCACCGTCAACGCCGTCAAAGAGCTGATCTAGGTCGTCTCTTCCGGATCTTGCCGGGCGGCGCGGGCGAGGCAAGATCCGGAAGAGACGGCCCAGGCGCTCAGGAAGCGAGCAGGCGGTCGGCGATCTCCTCGATGCGGGCGCGCAGGCCGTCCTGGCTCTTGCCGCCGTCGAGGCGCTCGCCGTCGATCACGTACGTCGGGGTGCCGGACACGCCGATCGCCTTGCCCTCGGCCTGGTCGGCGTCGACGATCAGGATGTGCCGCCCGTCGATCAGGGCGGTGTCGAACTCCTCGACGTCCAGACCCAGTTCGCGCGCCACGTCCAGCAGCACCGGCTCGCCGCGCTCGGCCAGCTCGGCGGTGCGCGCCAGGACGGCCTCCGCGTAGGGCCACCCCTGCCCCTGCTCGACGGCCTCCTCGGCCGCCTGCGCCGCGGCGAAGGCGTGCTTGTGCTTCTCCAGGGGGAAGTGGCGCAGCCGGATGTCCAGCCGGTCGCCGTAGCGGGCCCGCAGGGCGCGGACGTCGTCCAGGGCGCGGTGGCAGTCCGGGCACTGCAGTTCGCACCAGACGTCGAGGATCACGGAATCGGTCATACCGACAGTCTCCCAGCCCCGGCCGGGCCCACCTACCGGGCCCTGGGGAGGAGGCGCGACCCGGAGATGTCCCCGAGATCCGCCCGGGGGCGGCCGTGGACCTGGCCGTCGTGATGACGGGCGGTGCAGGATGGACAGGGACAGATCGCCCTGCCGCCGACAGTCCGGAGGACCGCATGCTCGCCGAGACCATTTGCTCCGCGGTGTCCGCGGCGGGCCTGGGCATCGCCGCACTGACCGCCTACCGCAAGCGCTTCCTGACCGCCGCGCGGATCACCGCGTACGCGCTCGTCCCCATCGGCCTGGTCCTCACCGGCGTCGTGGAGTGGCTGACCGGCATCGTCTTCAACCCGACCGTGTGGATCGGCTTCGGGCTGCTGGCGCTGTCCTGGGCGCTCTTCGCCGCCACGCGGGCCGTCGAGCGCCGCCGCCTCGGCCCGTCCGGCGAGCCCGCGCGGAAGAAGACCAAGGGAGGCCGGGCCCCGGAGGCCGTGGCCCCGGCCGCCTCCGCGCCGTCCCTCGGCGCCGCCGGAACCGGCGCGCAGCGCGATCCCGCGCCCGGCCGCAAGCCGGCCGCGGCCGCTCCCGCCGACGACTTCTCCGACATCGAGGCGATCCTCAAGAAGCACGGCATCTGACCCCCGTCCACCCGGGTCCGACCCACAGGTCCACGAGATCGGGCGAACTGCCGCACGGTTGTTGGCGTGTTGAGGGGCGGGCGGGCGTGCGCTGCGCCATCATCGCCCGACATGCTCGAGACTTCGCAGAGTGAGCCCTCGGTGCCCGTGCCGGTACCCGCCCCCGTCGAGGAGGAGCCGCGAGGCTGCCTCTTCGCGCTCTCCCAGCCGCCCCTGATGATCTTCCTAGCGGTGATCGGCGTCCTGCTGCTGCTCGCCGCCGTGCACGACCTCTTCATGCTCTGACAGCCCCGCGTCGGCCTCCTTGCGCCGGGCCCGGTACGCCGCGACGTGCAGCCGGTTCCCGCAGGTCCGGCTGTCGCAGTAGCGCCGGGAGCGGTTGCGCGACAGGTCCACGAAGGCGCGCCGGCAGTCCGGGGCCTCGCAGCGGCGCAGCCGTTCGTGCTCGCCGGAGACCACGATGAAGGCCAGGGCCATGCCGCCGTCGGCCGCCAGGTGGTCGTCGACCGACGCGCCGGGCGCGAAGTAGTGGACGTGCCAGTCGTAGCCGTCGTGGTCGGTCAGCTGCGGGGTGGTGCCCGCGGTGGCCACGAGCTCGTTGACGAGTGCGGCGGCCGCACGCGGGTTCGGTGCGGCGAAGACCTGGGCGAACTTGGCGCGCACGGTCCGTACGCCGGCCAGGTCGCGGGCGCCGAGCTCGCCGACGTCACTGATCGCGTACTCCTGGACGAAGGCGCGCAGCGCGCCCACGTCCGAGAGCCCGTCGGGCTGGTCGGCCTCGGCCGCGGTGTTCACCAGCGCGACGACGACGTCGAGCGCGCGACGGGTGTCGTGGGGGATCTGCACGGGGTCTCCCTAGGGGGCCGGGCCTGCGGCGACGGGAGGCGCCGCCGCTGCCGCCCGACTCTAGCGGGTCCCCCGGCAGCACACCGGCGCCGTCCTCGCGGGTGGTTCCCGCGGGGACAGCGCCGGCACTGCCGTATGAGGTTGTCCGCCCCGCACCGTCGCCCCGAGTCGGACGGTGTCGAGCGGCTGTAGGCCTGGCTCAGCTTTCGGCCAGGATGTGGGAGAGCTCCTTGTCGAGGTCGAAGTGCCGGTGCTCGGTCCCGGGTGGAACCGCGGCGTCCGTCCGCTTGAGGAACGACTCGAGTGCTCGGGCGGGTGCTTCGAGCAGTGCTTCTCCCTCCGGTGAGCTCAGGGCGATGCAGACGACGCCCTGACCGTGGCTGCGGGACGGCCAGACGCGGACGTCGCCGGTACCGGTGGGCCGGTGGAGGCCCTCAGCGAGGAGATCGCGGGCGAATACCCATTCGACCGTCTCCTCGGCGCCGGTGTGGAAGGTGGCGTGCACGGCGTAGGGGTCGGCCGTGTCATACCGCAGGCCCGCGGGAACAGGCAGTGAGGACTCGCTCGACACAACGAGGCGCAGGTGCAGCTCGCAGCTGACCGTGGTGTTCATAAGCGCCAGGGCCTTTCGCTCAGTGTGCGCTCGGGGATTCGCACGTCGGCGAAATCGACATGCCACCTACGGTGCCGTTGTAAACCCCTCTGACCGTTTTGCGGACCTCTGGGTCCCTCGGACGGCGGATCCAAACCACCATTCACGTGTGCTTCCGGCTCCGGTAGATTCGACCCCATGAATACGGGGAGTGACCGCGGAACCAACGAGTCCGCCGCCGAGGAATCCGCCGCGCGCGCCACGGACGCCACCGAGGGCGCGGAAACCGCGGCCGACGAGCCCGAGGCGCCGCACGTGTCGAAGGCGCCCGCCTTCATCAAGGCCCGCCGGGGCCTGCACCTCAGCTGGCAGGTCGGCGTCTTCGTCGTCGGCCTCGCCGTGATCGCCGCCGGTGTGGCCATGCTCGTCCTGCCCGGCCCCGGCTGGGTCGCGATCTTCGCGGGCCTGGCGATCTGGGCCACCGAGTTCGCCTGGGCCCACCTCGTGCTGCGCTGGACCAAGCGCAAGGTCACCGAGGCGGCGCAGAAGGCGCTCGACCCGAAGGTCCGCCGCCGCAACATCATCCTGACCAGCGTGGGCCTCGTCGTCGCGGGCGCGCTGATCGGCTTCTACCTGTGGAAGTACGGGCTCGTCATGCCCTGGAACCTCAAGGACCAGTGATGGCGGAGAGCACCGCTGACATGCGGTAATGTTTGCGGTGCGTCCGGGCGATTAGCTCAGTGGGAGAGCACTTCGTTCACACCGAAGGGGTCACTGGTTCGAACCCAGTATCGCCCACCCGGACCAGAGGCCCGGAGACTTCACCGTCTCCGGGCCTCTGGCGTTACCCCAGCCGTCCGATCGCGTCCCGCAGCCGCCGGGCGTCGCGCAGCCGCTTCTCGTACGTCGCTCCCACCGCCAGCAGCAGCAGGCCCGCCAGGGCCGGCGGCACCCAGCGCGGGAGCGCCCCCGCGACCTGCACCACGTACGGGGCCAGCTCGTGCACCGCGACCACCGCCAGCGCCGCCCCGCCCAGCAGCAGCGGGGCCTGCAGCCGCCGCCGGGCCCCGATCAGGGTCAGCGCCAGCGCGGTCAGCCCCAGCAGCAGCGGACGCACCCAGCCCCGGTCGTCCAGGGCCGCCAGCAGGCTCGGCAGCAGGGTCGCCGCCAGACCCGGGCCGTACGCCGTCCAGGACGAGGCCCGGGCGTCCCCGCGGCGGCGCAGGAAGCCCACCACGAGGGCCGGCGCCGTCACCGGCAGCGTGTAGGCCTCGGGCGTCGTGACCCCGGCGTCGGCCAGCCGGACCCAGGTCGCCGCGACGAACAGCGCCCCCGCCGCCCAGCCCACCGCGCGCCGCTCCGGGCGCACCGCGGCCCCCGCACAGACCACCGCGGCCAGGGCCAGGACCAGGGCCAGGGTCCCCGGCCGCCCGGCCGACAGCCCCACCGCCAGGGCGCCCGCGACGGCCGCCGCGATCTCCACGGGCACCCGTACGGCGCCCAGCCGCGGCCCGAGCGCCGCCGCCAGCGCCGGGACCGCGAGCACCGGCAGCGCCCACCAGACCACCGCCAGGTCCGTCACCGCGGCCGCCGCCACCAGCACCCCGGTGGCGTACCCGACGGCGCACACCGCGGCCCCGGCGCGGACCGGGCGCGGAGCGGGCCCGTACGCCGCTCCCACGGCGCAGGCCGCCCCCAGCAGCCCCCACACCGCGAAGGTCGCCGTCCGGCCGTCCAGCGCCCCCACGGACACGTTCGCGGCCCCCACCAGCCCGCACACGGCCGCCGCGATCCCGGCGCCGCGCACGGCGGAGCGGACGGCCAGGACCCCGGCCGCGCCCGTGACCGCCAGCTGGGCGGTGAACACCGCCGCCGCCGGGAAGCCGAGCAGCACCGGGGCCGTGAACAGCCCGGCCCAGGCCAGGACCACCGCCACGACCAGGGGCTCCGGCCGCGCCAGCACCCGCGACAGCCACCAGGCCGCGCCCGCTGCCGTCAGCAGGACCAGCACCCCCGCGGCGCCCGGCGCGTACGCCGTCGGGGCCGGAGCTGTCACCGCCCAGACCTCCTCCAGCACCCGCAGCCGCGCCAGCAGGGTGGGAACCACCGCGGCGGCCGCCGACAGCGCCGCCAGGGCCGTCACCGACACCCCGGCCCGCGCCAGGCCGCGCCGCACCGCCGCCGGCAGCGCGGAGACGCGTACCGCCGCGAGCAGCGGGAGCGCCACCAGCAGGTGCACCAGGACCAGCCACGCACCCTCGCCGACCGAATCCGTCAGGGCCGGCCGGGCCGTGCCACCGAGCGCCACCACCGCCGCCAGACCGCCCACCAGCGCGGCGCCCCAGGCGCGCGGCTCCCGCCAGGCCGCCGCCACGCCCAGCGCCGCGCCCGCCAGCAGCAGCGCCGCCGGAGTCAGCGCCTGCCCGGCCGACCCCGCCGACCACGACTCGGCCACACCGATCACCAGCGCCGCCGTGGTCAGCACGGCCGCGGGGGCCGCCGCCGCACGGGCCCGCAGGGCGAGCGCCCCGTCCAGCGCCGCCGTCGCCAGCAGCGCCCAGCCGAGCGCCAGCGTCCCCCCGTGCGCGGCCAGAGTGGCCAGCGGCAGCGGGAACTGCGCCGCCAGCACCGCCGCCGGCAGCGGGATCCGCAGCTTCCGCAGGGCCGAGCCGTACCCGGCCCACACCGCCGCCAGCACCGCGGCCGCCCCCGCCGCGTACCCGAAGCCGTTCGCGTCCGGCATGCCGACCGCGTACAGCCCGTACGCGTCCAGCACCGTCAGCAGCAGCCCCACCGCGGCGACCGACTCCGCCGTCGAACCGAGCCCCCGGCGCAGCAGCGGCACGGGCACGAGCAGCGCCGCCGCCGTCACCCCCGTCAGCACCGCCGAACGCCCGGCGATCCCCATCGACCCCCAGCTGACCAGCGTGAAGGCCAGCGCGGCCACGGCCAGCAGCACGGCGCCCAGGACGAGCAGCACGTTCTGCGCGCTTGGGGCCGAGGTCTCCTTCGGCGGTCCGGCGGGCACCTGCCCCCAGCCGGCGGGAGCGGGTCCGGACTGCCGCAGGAGGCGCAGCAGCCAGTCCCGGCGGGCCAGCAAATGGACCCGCCGGGCATCGAGTTGTGCCAGCTCGCGGTCGATGAGCGCCAGCTCTTCGGCCGGCGGCAGAGGGGTGTTCATACCGGGAGTGTGGCGGCGGTCACGCCGTCAGGACATGGGCGGGCGTACTCAGATCCGCACTGAGTACGCACGGGGAGGGAAGCGGTTTGAACCAGCCGCGAGCCTTCTGTATTGTTCAGTGCGTTCCCGGGCGATTAGCTCAGCGGGAGAGCACTTCGTTCACACCGAAGGGGTCACTGGTTCGATCCCAGTATCGCCCACCGGGACAGGCCGGTCCGTCGCGAGACGGACCGGCCTTCCGCATGTACGGGGCCGGGCGCGGCCTACGCCGCCGTCGACAGGTCTGGCCGCAGCGGCCAGTGCGGATCGACCGGCTCCGGCGTCCCCTGCCGAGCGAACCACGCCTGCAGGCCCCGCGCCTGCGCCGCGTGCCAGACCGCCTGCAGCGTGTGCAGCTCCGCCGGCGACAGCCGCTCCAGCCGGGCCGCGAACCGCCGCCCCACCGCCCGCACGAGCTCCAGCGAGGCCATCGCGTCCGCCGCCGCGTCGTGCGCGCCCTCCAACTCGATCCCGTAGTGCGCGCACAGGTCCGTCAGCGTCCGCCGCCCCTTGCGGTAGCGGTCGAGGTGCTTGTCCAGCACCCGCGGATCCAGCACCGTCAGCGGCCGGTCGTTCAGGTACCGGGCCAGCGAAGAGGCCCGGTGCCGCCGCAACTCCCTGTCCAGCAACGTCAGATCGAACGGCGCGTTCATCACCACCACCGGCCGGCCGGCCACCTGCTGCTCCCCGAGCGCCCGCGCTATCTCCTCCACCACCGGCGCCGGCCAGCGTCCGTGACGCTGCAGGTGCTCGTCGGTGAGCCCGTGCACCTCCGTCGCCCCGGGGGGCACCGGAACGCCGGGATTGACCAGCCAGCGGGTGGTGCGGACCCGGCCCCCCGCACACTCCTGCACGATGAGCGCGGCGGACACGATCCGGTCCTGCTCGACGTCCACCCCGGTGGTCTCCGTGTCGAATGCGGCCAGCGGCCCCTCGTACCAGCGTGTCATGGCGAACTCCTCGTCCCCGGTCGGCAGATGCGGCGCACCCGGATCACGCCACACCTTCGCCCGCATCGGTGATACCCGGGCTGTTTGCCCCGTACGCCGTTTGCGATGACCCGGGTGCGGCAACAACACCCCTGGGGGGCCGTACACATGACCGGTCGTCACCCCATCCCACACCCACGGCAGAGCCCGCAAGGCATGGGGAGCCGGCCATGGCGCTCGCGCAGCCCGAACCGGGCGGGGTGCTGGCGGGGCAGATCGATCCGCGCACCGGAGCACCGGACGACGCGCGGACCGGACCGCTGCGCGGCACACTCGCCACCACCGCCTGCATGGAAACCCTCCAGGTGGGATACCTGCACGCCGTCGCCGCCGCGGCCGGCTGCTCGCTCTCCCAGCCCTTCCCGGACAACGGCATCGACTGGCACGTCAGCCACGGCGCCCCCGAGCACGTCGTCGACGACGAGGTCACCATCAAGGTGCAGTTGAAGGCGACCTACCAGATACCGCCCCGGCCGGCCGGGCCCACCTTCTCGTTCACCCTCGACAACGAGCACCTGGTGAAACTGGCCCGCACCCCGGTCGCCGTCCACAAGATCCTCGTCGTGATGCTCGTCCCGCGGGAGCGCGACCAGTGGCTCGCCGCCGGCCACGACCGGCTCGACCTGCGGCACTGCTGCTACTGGACCAATCTCGCCGGACACCCGGTGACCGGCCGGCGCCGGACCACCGTACGGATCCCGACCACGCGGATCTTCGACGACCGGGCGCTCTGCGAGATCATGACCCGGGTCGGGTCGGGAGGGACACCCTGATGCACTGGCACTCGCCGAACCTGGAACCGCTGCCGTCCCCGGACTGCGGAGGGTTCGCGGACTCCGCGCACCCCGTCGCCCCCGATCCCGCACAGGTGGATCCGGCCGTGCTCGGCGCGCTGCTGCACCGGCACGGATGGCTGCGCCGGGGCGGGGCCGCCGGACGCTACGGCCGCTGGACGCCGCCCGCCACGCACCCGACGGCCCGCCCCGCCACCAGCCTGCTCGTCCCCGAGAGCCGCACCTTCCCCGACTGCGCCGACCTGCTCGAGGAGGCGATCACCGCGCTCACCCGCAGCGGCCTGCCCTCCGCGCGGGAGGTGCTCTACGGGCTGAGCGTGCCCAGCGACGAGATCCGCTGGGACCGGGAGATACCGCAAGGGGCGTACGGACTCCAGGGCGAGGCCGCGTGGACGGTGCAGGAGCAACTGCGCTCGGCCGCCCGGCAGTTGCTGCTCGCCGGCGCCCTGGCCGAGCGGGCCCGCGCCGGGTACCACGGGGCCCGGCACCGGGCGCAGGCCGAACGGGCCCTGGACGGGGTGCTGGTGGGCCCGCACCCGGGCGGCCGGCGGCTGACCGCGTACGTACCGGTCGACGGCGGCCGGGGGACCGTGACCCGGCTCCACCACGCCCTGCACGCGGCCCGCGAGGCCGTGGACTACCGGCGGGCCACCGGCGGCATGGAGGCCTTCGACGCCGCCGTGCGGGCCGGGGTCAGCCGGGAACTGGCCGAGGCGCTGATCGCGCTGGTCCGGGGCACGGAAGGAGCCCGGATCGCCCTGGCCTGGGCGCCGGCGGCGGGGGTCCCGGCGGGCTGCGCGGCCCGGCCGGAGCCGGTGGAGTTCTCCCCGGGCGACCTGCCGGTGCTGCGGGACGCGGCGGCGCGGTACACCCGGGACGAGCCGGCCGTCCCGGTCCGCATCGCGGGGGCGGTGGTCCGGATGCGGCGCTCGGCCCCGGGCGGCGGGGGCACGGTCCGGCTGCGGGTCCTCGCGGGGGCGGAGGCCCCGTACGTGCGCGCCGCGCTGGACGAGGAGGCGTACCGGGTGGCGGGGCACGCGCATCTGGTCGGCCTGCCGATCCGCGTGAGCGGGCGGCTGCAGCGGCGGGGCGGCTTCCGCCGGCTGACGGACGCGACGGGGGTGGCGCCGGTGCCGCTGGACGAGGTCGAGCGGGACCGCCTCATGAAGTCGCTGGACGAGCCCTTCGACCCCGCGGACGTCCTGCCGACGGACGACTAGCTCGCCCCCGCGTCTCAGGACGGTACGGCGGCGAGGATCAGGCAGGAGTGCGGCGGAACGAGGCCATGACCAAGTCCGGGGCGGGGGAGAAGTCGGGGCCCCGGGTGAAGCCCAGGCGTGCGTAGAGGGAGAGCGCGGGGGTGTTGGCGGCGCCCGTGGTGACCTTGACGGGGCGGCCCGGGAAGAGGTCGGTCAGGGCGTGGCGCAGGAGCTGGGAGGCGATGCCCCGGCGGAACCACGCCGGGGACACGCAGACGCGGTCGAGGGAGACGTCCCCGTCCGGCTCCTCCTCCCAGGCGAGGAAGCCGGTGAGCTCCCCGCTCCCGTCGCAGACGGCGCCGATCCAGTCCAGCTCCTGCCGGCGCATCTGCGCGAGGCTCTCGCCGAGCGCCGGGATGCCGTCGAAGCCGATCAGCTCCGCCTCCACCGCGTACGCCGCCCGCCCGATCCGGTGCACGGCCCTCGCGGTGGCGTCGTCGGTCAGGTCCAGTCGGCGGATCCGTGGGTTCGGCATGCCGATTAGGCTCGCACAATCCGGCCCCGCCGGCGGGCGAGGCGCCGGGTGCGGGGCGCAGCCCGGGGCGGGCCCGGGCCGGCCCGCGCGGTAACCGTTTAGCGGCGCGGCCACTCCGCTCGGTACGATTCACGCGCGCAGTGTTCGCTCGCGCACCCCCAGAGTTCAGGAGAGACCGGTGTCAGACGTCCGTGTGATCATCCAACGCGATTCCGAGCGGGACGAGCGCGTGGTGGCCACGGGCACTACGGCGGCCGAGCTCTTCGCCGGCGAGCGCACCATCGTCGCCGCGCGCGTCGCGGGCGAGCTGAAGGACCTCGCGTACGAGGTGAAGGACGGCGAGACCGTCGAGCCGGTGGAGATCTCCTCCGAGGACGGCCTGAACATCCTGCGCCACTCGACCGCGCACGTCATGGCGCAGGCCGTGCAGGAGCTCTTCCCCGAGGCCAAGCTGGGCATCGGCCCGCCGGTCCGGGACGGCTTCTACTACGACTTCGACGTGGCCCGGCCCTTCACCCCGGAGGACCTGAAGGCCGTCGAGAAGAAGATGCAGGAGATCCAGAAGCGCGGCCAGCGCTTCTCCCGCCGCGTCGTCACCGACGAGGCGGCCCGCGAGGAGCTCGCCGACGAGCCGTACAAGCTGGAGCTCATCGGCATCAAGGGCGCCGCGTCGACCGACGACGGCGCGAACGTCGAGGTGGGCGGCGGCGAGCTGACCATCTACGACAACCTCGACGCGAAGACCGGCGAGCTGTGCTGGAAGGACCTCTGCCGCGGTCCCCACCTGCCCACCACCCGCAACATCCCGGCCTTCAAGCTCATGCGCAACGCCGCCGCCTACTGGCGCGGCAGCGAGAAGAACCCGATGCTCCAGCGCATCTACGGCACCGCGTGGCCGTCGAAGGAGGAGCTGAAGGCCCACCTCGACTTCCTCGCCGAGGCCGAGAAGCGCGACCACCGCAAGCTCGGCAACGAGCTGGACCTCTTCTCCATCCCGGACGAGATCGGCTCCGGCCTCGCCGTCTTCCACCCGCGCGGCGGCATCATCCGCCGGACCATGGAGGACTACTCGCGCCGCCGGCACGAGGAGGAGGGCTACGAGTTCGTCTACTCCCCGCACGCCACCAAGGGCGCCCTCTTCGAGAAGAGCGGCCACCTGGACTGGTACGCGGAGGGCATGTACCCCCCCATGCAGCTCGACGGTGGTACCGACTACTACCTCAAGCCCATGAACTGCCCGATGCACAACCTGATCTTCGACGCGCGCGGCCGCTCCTACCGCGAACTGCCGCTGCGCCTGTTCGAGTTCGGCACCGTGTACCGGTACGAGAAGTCCGGCGTGGTGCACGGCCTGACCCGTGCCCGCGGCTTCACCCAGGACGACGCGCACATCTACTGCACCCGTGAGCAGATGGCGGAGGAGCTCGACCGCACGCTCACCTTCGTGCTGAACCTGCTGCGCGACTACGGTCTGACCGACTTCTACCTGGAGCTGTCGACCAAGGACCCGGAGAAGTTCGTCGGCTCGGACGAGGTCTGGGAGGAGGCGACCGCGGTCCTCCAGCAGGTGGCCGAGAAGCAGGGCCTCCCGCTGACCCCCGACCCGGGCGGCGCGGCCTTCTACGGCCCGAAGATCTCCGTGCAGGCGCGCGACGCCATCGGCCGTACCTGGCAGATGTCGACCGTGCAGCTGGACTTCAACCTGCCGGAGCGCTTCAACCTGGAGTACACCGCCCCGGACGGCTCCCGCCAGCGCCCGGTCATGATCCACCGCGCGCTGTTCGGCTCCATCGAGCGCTTCTTCGCCGTCCTGCTGGAGCACTACGCGGGCGCCATGCCGCCGTGGCTGGCCCCGGTCCAGGCCGTCGGCATCCCGATCGGCGACGGGCACGTGGAGTACCTCCAGGAGTTCGCCGCCGAGGCGAAGAAGAAGGGCCTGCGGGTCGAGGTGGACGCCTCCTCCGACCGCATGCAGAAGAAGATCCGCAACCACCAGAAGCTCAAGGTCCCGTTCATGATCATCGTCGGTGACGAGGACATGGCGGCGGGCACGGTCTCCTTCCGCTACCGCGACGGTTCGCAGGAGAACGGCATCGCCAAGGACGAGGCCCTGGCCAAGCTGGCCAAGGTCGTCGCGGACCGCGTCCAGGTCTGATCCGCGCGCCGGTCCCCTGAGCAGGGCCCCCGGGAAGTGATCACTTCCCGGGGGCCTTCCTCGTCGGCGAAGGCAAGGTCATATGCTTGCCGCCATGACGATTGAGCCGGAGCAGCAGATCGGTGTGGGCACGCAGGACGCGTTCCAGCGTCTGTGGACGCCCCACCGGATGGCCTACATCCAGGGGGAGAACAAGCCGACCGGCCCGGAGGCCGGGGACGGCTGTCCCTTCTGCGGGATTCCGGAGATGTCCGACCAGGACGGCCTGGTCGTGGCCCGTGGCCGGCACGTCTACGCCGTGCTGAACCTCTACCCGTACAACGGCGGCCACCTCATGGTCGTCCCGTACCGGCACGTCGCCGACTACACCGAGCTCGACGCCCTGGAGACGGCCGAACTCGCGGACCTCACGAAGCGGGCGATGGTCGCGCTGCGCAAGGCGTCGGGTGCGCACGGTTTCAACATCGGCATGAACCAGGGCGCCGCCGCCGGGGCCGGCATCGCCGCGCACCTGCACCAGCACATCGTGCCCCGCTGGGGCGGGGACACGAACTTCATGCCGGTCGTCGGCCACACCAAGGTGCTGCCGCAGCTGCTGGCGGACACCCGCCAGATGCTCGCCGACGCCTGGCCCGTCGCCTGATCGGCGACTGATCGGCGCCTGATCCGCGCGGATCAGCCGGCCGGCCGGTCCCCGCGGCCCTCGCGGCCCTCGCGCCACGTCCGCAGGACGGCCTCGACGTCGAATTCGGTCAGGCCCAGGGGCGGTCCCGGCGGGGGCCTGAGCAGGGCGGCCCGGATCTTCTCGTTGACCGCCGTGAGGACGTCCCGTACCTGACGCTCGGAACGGGCCGCGAGGGCGGTCTCCCGGGCGTCCTCGGCCTCCTTGCGCAGCGCGAGCGCCGGGGGCAGGACGGCGAAACCCTCGCGGTGCAGCTTGCCCTTGACCCACCACAGCTCGTCGTACGGCGCGTCGAGGGAGGCCAGCGGCTTGCCGTAGCCGGGCAGGTTCTCGAATTCGCCCCGCTCGGCGGCCTGCCGGATCTGCCGGTCCACGAAGGACTCGACGCTGACGCCGGGCGGTTTGCGCTCGGTCATGGTCCCTCCTGCGGGTAGCCCTCCGCCTGGCCCCAGGCTACCTACGCGTCGTAGACGTCGGCCTTGCGCGGCGCCGGCTCCTGGATGAGGCCGCTCATGATCGAGGAGCGGTTGGTGAAGCGGTCGGTGTCGACGCCGTTCTCCTCCAGCACCCTGAAGGTGGCGGCGTGGATCGCCCGCAGGACCGGAGCCACCGTGCGCAGGGCGTCGTCGGCCATGAACCGGTGGCGCCACATCGAGCTCGCCCAGACGTGCCGCAGACCGAAGGGCTCGGGCAGGACCAGCTTGCCGCCGAAGAAGTCCAGGATCGGCGGGTACCAGGTCAGCGGGGCCCGCACGGCCAGCCGTACCACCTCCTGGGCGTCCACCAGCGCCAGCGGGCGCTCCACGGTCTCCCAGAAGCGGATGCTCTTGGGGACCTCCACCACCGGGGCCGCGGACTTCGTCGTGAACAGACCGTGTACGGGGCCCAGGGCGTGCGCGGTGACGTCCACGCGCAGGGTCTTGTAGAGCACGGTGACCGTGACCAGCATGTTGATGACCAGTTGGCCGTCCCAGAGCGGGTACTGGATGCCCAGGTAGTGCCGGTTCCCGGCGTTGAACTGCTGCTCGTTGCAGATCCGGGTGATCTCGTGCGGCTTGACGAGGAAGGCGTCGACGTTCTCGCCGGTGGGGCGGGCGACCTCGGCCGCGCCCTCGCCGACCGGGGTGACGATCCAGTGCTGGATCGCGGCGGGCGGGAAGCCGCCGGTGTGCAGGGGGCCCCGCTCCAGCTTGCGCAGCTCGGCGTCGATCCCGCGTATGACGTCCCAGCTGCGGAAGGGGTGGATCTCCATCCCCTCGGTCCTGGGGGCGAGCTCCTCGGCCATCTGCCAGCTGCCCCAGCGGGTGCCCATGCCGAGGATGCCCTTGGGACCCGCGTAGAAGACCTGGTTGCTGCGGTCCTCGGCGGTGAGCTTGGCGAGCTGGTGGCGCAGGTCCTCGCGGGCCTTCTCGTCCGGGTTGCCCGGCACGGCCTCGGGGATCTTGGCACCGATCCCGTCGCCGGAGAGCAGTCCGTCCCAGCGGGCGCGCAGGTCCCTGGCGGTGGCCTCGCAGGTCCGGCGGGCGAGCAGCCAGCCCAGGGCCGGGGCGATGATCATGCCGCGTGCGTAGAGGCCGAGGAAGCCGGTGAGCGGCAGCCGGAACATCAGGATGGCGACCACGACGCCCACGCCGACCAGGATCGTGGTGCCGATCCAGGAGCCGCGCCCCTTGCCGGCCAGGCTCTTGCGGAGCTGGAACAGGCCCAGCCACAGGAGCAGACCGGGCAGGAACAGCACCCCGCAGACCAGCGTGATCAGCCGGAGCCGGCGGTCGCGCTCCTTGCGGATGCGGGAGGCGGCCAGGCAGTGCTCGACGACGGTCTGCGGATCGGCCCCGAAGGACTGGATCAGCGGCTTGCGGCCCGGGCCGAGGGTGCGGGCCTCGACGGCCCGGCAGAAGGCCTCGCCGAGGCTGGGCTCGAACAGGGAGATCTTCGGGGGCTTGACCGTGGCCGGGTGGAGCTCGCTGTTCGCGGTGAGTATCTTCTCCAGCCTGCAGTCCTTGCCGCCGTCGCGGTACGCGGCCGAGGCCAGGGCGTTGGTCGCCGCCGTCTGCCCCCCACCACCCTGGAGAGGAATCTGCGCTCCGGGCCTGAAGTCGAATCCGTCGTCCGCCACCGCTGCCCCCATCGCTGTGCGTTCATGCTCTTTTGGTGCGCCGACGAGCCTATCGGCGGATCTCGCCCCATGGTCATGGGACAGGGAAATGCCGCCCACCGCAAGCGGGTTGGGTGGGCGGCTTTCCCGTCGCTATGTCAACTAGCTTCCCTTCTCAGCCTGTTCGCGCACCTTTTCGGCGATCTGGGGTGGCATGGGCTCGTGGCGGGCGTAGGCCCGGGCGAAGCGGCCCGTACCGTGCGAGACGGAGCGCAGCTCGACGGCGTAGCGGCCGATCTCGATCTCGGGGATCTCGGCGCGGACCCGGGTGCGCCCCGGGCCGGCCTGGTCGGTGCCGACGACGCGGCCGCGGCGGCCCGCGAGGTCGCTCATCACCGGCCCCACGTACTCGTCGGGGATGAGGACGGCGAGCTCGGCGACCGGTTCGAGCAGGTCGATGCGGGCCTCGGCGGCGGCCTCCCGCAGGGCGAGGGCGCCGGCCGTCTGGAAGGCGGCGTCGGAGGAGTCCACCGAGTGCGCCTTGCCGTCGAGGAGGGTGACGCGGACGTCGACCAGCGGGTAGCCGGCCGCGACCCCGCGGGCGGCCTGGCCGCGTACGCCCTTCTCCACGGACGGGATGAACTGGCGGGGCACGGCGCCGCCGACGACCTTGTCGACGAACTCGATGCCGCTGCCCGGCGGCAGCGGCTCCACCTCGATCTCGCAGATGGCGAACTGGCCGTGGCCGCCGGACTGTTTGACGTGCCGGCCGCGGCCGGCGGCCTTGGCGCCGAAGGTCTCGCGCAGGCTCACCTTGTGCGGGACGGGGTCGACCTGGACGCCGTAGCGGGTGCGCAGCCGCTCCAGGGCGACGTCCTGGTGGGCCTCGCCGAGGCACCACAGGACGAGCTGGTGGGTGTGCGGGTTCTGCTCCAGCCGCATGGTGGGGTCCTCGGCGACGAGCCGGGCCAGGCCCTGGGAGAGCTTGTCCTCGTCGGCCTTGCTGTGGGCCTCGATGGCGAGGGGGAGCAGCGGGTCGGGCATGGTCCACGGCTCCATGAGGAGCGGGTCGTCCTTGGCGGAGAGGGTGTCGCCGGTCTCCGCGCGGGTGAGCTTGGCCACGCAGGCCAGGTCGCCGGCGATGCACCGGTTCAGGGCGCGCTGCTGTTTGCCGAAGGGGGCGGTGAGGGTGCCGATCCGCTCGTCGACGTCGTGGTCCTCGTGGCCGCGGTCGGCGAGCCCGTGCCCGCTGACGTGGACGGTCTCCTCGGGGTTCAGGGTGCCGGAGAACACGCGGACGAGCGAGACGCGCCCGACGTAGGGGTCGGAGGAGGTCTTGACGACCTCGGCGACGAGGGGGCCGGCGGGATCGCAGGTGACCTCGGGACGGGCGGAGCCGTCGGGCCGGGTGACGGTGACGGCGGCGCGTTCCAGCGGGGTGGGGAACCCGCCGGTGACCAGTTCGAGGAGTTCCACCGTGCCGAGCCCCTGGCGGGCGCCGTCGCCGGCGGGCGCGGCCATCAGGACGGGGTGGAAGGCGCCGCGGGCGACGGCCCGCTCCAGGTCGTCCACGAGGGTCTTGACGTCGATGTCCTCGCCGCCGAGGTAGCGGTCCATGAGGCTCTCGTCCTCACTCTCCGCGATGATCCCCTCGATGAGGCGGGAGCGGGCGTCGGCGATCAGCGCGAGCTCGGCGGGGTCCGGGTCGCGCTCCACGCGCTCGCCGGAGGAGTAGTCGTAGACGCGCTGGGAGAGCAGGCCGAGGAGGCCGGTGACGGGGGCGTGGCCGTCCGGTCCGGCGGGCCCGTGCAGGGGGAGGTAGAGGGGGATGACCGCGTCCGGGTCCTCGGCACCGAAGATCTCGCCGCAGACGGTGGTCATCTGCGCGTAGTCGGAGCGGGCGGCCTCCAGGTGCGTCACGACGATGGCGCGGGGCATGCCGACGGCCTCGCACTCGTCCCAGACCATGCGGGTGGCCCCGTCGATGCCGTCCGAGGCCGAGACGACGAAAAGGGCCGCGTCCGCGGCGCGCAGACCGGCCCTGAGTTCCCCCACGAAGTCGGCGTATCCGGGGGTGTCCAGGATATTGATCTTGATCCCGCCCCATTCGACGGGGACGAGGGAGAGCTGTACGGAGCGTTGCCGGCGGTGCTCGATCTCGTCGTAGTCGGAGACGGTGGCGCCGTCCTCGACGCGGCCGGCGCGGTTGACCGCTCCGGCGGTCAGGGCGAGGGCCTCGACCAGCGTGGTCTTGCCCGATCCGCTGTGGCCGACCAGCACGACGTTCCGGATGGAGGAGGGGCGGTCGGCCGTCAGTGCCCTGCCGGCGGCTCCGGCGTGGTGTGAAGTGGCTCCCATGGTGCTCGTACCTCCCGGTGGTGACGGTGAGGAGGGTGGGTTCCGTGACCGGTTTCCCGATCGGTGGCGTGATCGGTTCCTCGCGCGCTTCCGCGGATGAGGAACACGGGGTTCTTCGAGCTTTGCACTGGTGTCACACCGCGTCCATACGTCGTACCGGGCGCGTACGCGGGGCGCACCGGAGGGCGTCCGTGACGTGAAGTACGTCTTACGCGGCACGAACCGGTGGGTGCGGGGCGTTCGGGCGGCGGCGCGCTGGCTACGATGGGCCAGCCGGTGGCCGTGGTGGCCGTGCGGCCCAGCGACCCTCCGGGAAGGCCATGCTGAACAAGTACGCGCGTGCATTCTTCACGCGTGTTCTCACGCCATTCGCCGCTTTTCTGCTCCGGCGGGGGGTGAGCCCGGACGCGGTCACCCTGATCGGCACGGCCGGAGTGGTGGCGGGAGCGCTGGTCTTCTTCCCCCGCGGCGAGTTCTTCTGGGGCACGATCACCATCACCCTCTTCGTCTTCTCCGACCTGGTGGACGGGAACATGGCCCGCCAGGCCGGGATCTCCAGCCGCTGGGGAGCCTTCCTCGACTCCACCCTGGACCGGGTGGCGGACGCGGCGATCTTCGGCGGTCTCGCGCTCTGGTACGCCGGATCCGGGAACGACAACGTGCTCTGCGCGGTGGCGATCTTCTGCCTGGCCAGCGGCCAGGTGGTGTCGTACACCAAGGCGCGCGGCGAGTCGATCGGGCTGCCGGTGGCCGTCAACGGGCTGATCGAACGGGCCGAGCGCCTGGTGATCTCGCTGGTCGCGGCCGGTCTCTCGGGCCTGCAGACCTTCGGCGTGCCGTCCTGGATCGGGGTGCTGCTGCCGATCGCGCTGTGGATCGTGGCCGTGGGCTCGCTCGTCACCCTGATCCAGCGGGTGGTCACCGTACGCCGCGAGTCGGCCGAGGCCGACGCCGAGGCCGCCGCCGCCGACGGTGGCGCCGCCTGATGGGCAGCGCACAGGACAAGCTGGTCAGCGGGCTGTACGGGCTCGGCTGGGCCGGGGTCAAGAAGCTGCCCGAGCCGGCCGCGGTGGCCCTCGGCCGGCGGATCGCGGACTTCGTGTGGAAGCGGCGCGGCAAGAGCGTGCTGCGGCTGGAGTCGAACCTGGCCCGGGTGGTGCCCGACGCCGGCCCGGAGCGGCTGCGCGAGCTGTCCCGGGCGGGCATGCGCTCGTACATGCGGTACTGGATGGAGTCCTTCCGGCTGCCGACCATGGACCCGCAGCGGTTCGGCACAGACGTCGAGTTCGAGGACGAGCACATCCTGCGCGACGCCCTCGCCTCCGGGCGCGGGGTCGTCGTCGCGCTGCCGCACCTCGCCAACTGGGACCTCGCCGGGGCCTGGGCCATCGGCCACATCGGGGTGCCGTTCACCACGGTCGCCGAGCGGCTCAAGCCCGAGAGCCTCTACGACCGCTTCGTGGCCTACCGGGAGAGCCTGGGCATGGAGGTCCTGCCGCACAGCGGCGGCGCCGCCTTCGGCACGCTCGCCCGCCGGCTGCGCTCCGGCGGACTGGTCTGCCTGGTCGCCGACCGGGACCTGTCGGCCTCCGGGGTCGAGGTGGACTTCTTCGGCTCCACGGCGCGGATGCCGGCCGGGCCCGCGCTGCTGGCCCAGCAGACGGGCGCGGTCCTGCTCCCGGCCACCCTGCACTACGGCGACACGCCGAAGATGTACGGCCGGATCCATCCCGAGGTGGCCGTGCCGAAGACGGGCACCCGGATCGAGAAGACCGTCGTCATGACGCAGGCGGTGGCCGACGCCTTCGCCCGGGGCATCGCCGAACACCCGGAGGACTGGCACATGCTGCAGCGACTGTGGCTGGACGACCTGGAGGAGCGCGCGCTGTGAGGATCGGCATCGTGTGCCCGTACTCGTGGGACGTGCCCGGTGGCGTCCAGTTCCACATCCGGGATCTGGCCGAGCACCTGATCCGTCTCGGCCACGAGGTGTCGGTCCTGGCCCCGGCGGACGACGAGACCCCGCTGCCGCCCTACGTGGTCTCGGCCGGGCGGGCCGTGCCGGTGCCGTACAACGGCTCGGTCGCCCGCCTGAACTTCGGGTTCCTCTCCGCCGCGCGGGTCCGCCGCTGGCTGCACGACGGCACCTTCGACGTGATCCACATCCACGAGCCGGCCTCGCCCTCGCTGGGGCTGCTGTCCTGCTGGGCGGCGCAGGGCCCGATCGTGGCCACGTTCCACACCTCGAACCCGCGCTCGCGCGCCATGATCGCGGCGTACCCGATCCTCCAGCCGGCCCTGGAGAAGATCAGCGCGCGGATCGCGGTGAGCGAGTACGCGCGGCGCACGCTGGTCGAGCACCTCGGCGGCGACGCGGTCGTCATCCCCAACGGCGTCGACGTGGACTTCTTCGCCAAGGCCGACCCGAACCCCGACTGGTCCGGGCAGACCCTGGGCTTCATCGGCCGCATCGACGAACCGCGCAAGGGCATGCCGGTGCTGATAGCGGCCTTCCCGAAGATCGTGGAGGCCTGTCCGGACGTACGGCTGCTGGTCGCGGGCCGCGGCGACGAGCAGGAGGCGGTGGCCTCGCTGCCCGCGGAGCTCCGCCCCCGGGTCGAGTTCCTCGGCATGGTCTCGGACGAGGACAAGGCACGGCTGCTGCGCAGCGTCGACGTGTACGTCGCCCCGAACACCGGAGGCGAGAGCTTCGGCATCATCCTCGTTGAGGCTCTGTCGGCGGGCGCCGCGGTCCTGGCCTCGGACCTGGACGCCTTCGCGCAGGTCCTGGACCAGGGCGGGGCCGGCGACCTCTTCGCCAACGAGAACGCCGACGCGCTGGCCACGGCGGCGATCGCCCTCCTGCGGGACCCGGCCCGCCGCGAGCGGCTCAGCGCCAGCGGCTCGGCGCACGTCCGCCGCTTCGACTGGTCCACGGTCGGAGCGGACATCCTGGCCGTCTACGAAACGGTCACGGACGGCGCGGCGGCGGTCGCCGAGGACGAGCGGGGCACCGGCCTCCGCACCCGCCTGGGCTTCTCGAAGGACACCTCGGCCTGACCCCACCGGGCGGGCCCCGCAGCCCGTCAGGGGCGATGAGGGCCGGGGCCGCGGGGAGCGGTAAGGTCGCGCAGCGTGATCGAAACCCTTGTCTGGATCGCCCTGGCTCTCGGAGTCATCGGGGTCTACCTGAGCTGGACCGCGGGCCGGCTGGACCGGCTGCACTCGCGGATGGACGCCTCGCGGGCCGCGCTCGACGCGCAGCTCGTACGGCGGGCCTCCGTGGTGCTGGAGGTGGCCGCCTCCGGCGTGCTCGACCCCGCCTCCTCCCTGGTGCTGTACGAGGCCGCGCACGCCGCCCGGCAGGCCGAGGAGGAGCACCGGGAGGTCGCCGAGAGCGAGCTCAGCCAGGCGCTGCGGGCCGTCTTCGCCGACGCCGACCAGGTCGAGGTGCTCAAGGCGGCGCCCGGCGGGGTGCAGGCCACCGAGGAGCTGGCCGCGGCCGTCCGCCGGGTGCCCATGGCCCGCCGCTTCCACAACGACGCCGTACGGGCCGCCCGCGCGCTGCGTCGCCACCGCAAGGTCCGCTGGTTCAGACTGGCCGGGCACGCGCCGTTCCCGCTGGCCTTCGAAATGGACGACGAGCCGCCGGTGGATCTTGCCGACCGGCCCACCTAGGGCCGTGGGGGACAAATGAAGGAGCCACAGGCTCCACATTGGCCCTTGTAGTGGACTGACCCGTGCGGTTTCCTCAGGCAGGTAGTACCCGTCTTCCTTTCGAGTTCCCTTCGAGTGAGGTCATCCGTGAGCACGCTTCCCACCTCCCCCCAGTCCGCCGAGTCGGCGATCGGCACCTCGCGCGTCAAGCGCGGCATGGCCGAGCAGCTGAAGGGCGGCGTGATCATGGACGTGGTCAACGCCGAGCAGGCGAAGATCGCCGAGGACGCGGGCGCCGTGGCCGTCATGGCCCTGGAGCGGGTCCCGGCCGACATCCGCAAGGACGGCGGGGTCGCCCGCATGTCGGACCCCAACATGATCGAAGAGATCATCGAGGCCGTCTCCATCCCGGTCATGGCCAAGTCGCGCATCGGCCACTTCGTCGAGGCCCAGGTCCTGCAGTCCCTCGGCGTCGACTACATCGACGAGTCCGAGGTCCTGACCCCGGCCGACGAGGTCAACCACTCCGACAAGTGGGCGTTCACCACCCCCTTCGTCTGCGGTGCCACCAACCTGGGCGAGGCCCTGCGCCGCATCGCCGAGGGCGCGGCCATGATCCGCTCGAAGGGCGAGGCCGGCACCGGCAACGTCGTCGAGGCCGTCCGTCACCTGCGCCAGATCAAGAACGAGATCGCCCGTCTGCGCGGCTACGACAACAACGAGCTGTTCGCCGCCGCCAAGGAGCTGCGCGCCCCGTACGAGCTGGTCAAGGAGGTCGCCGAGCTCGGCAAGCTCCCCGTGGTGCTGTTCTCGGCCGGTGGCGTCGCCACCCCCGCCGACGCCGCGCTGATGCGCCAGCTCGGTGCCGAGGGCGTCTTCGTCGGCTCCGGCATCTTCAAGTCGGGCGACCCGGCCAAGCGTGCCGCCGCCATCGTGAAGGCCACCACCTTCTACGACGACCCGAAGATCATCGCGGACGCCTCCCGCAACCTGGGCGAGGCCATGGTCGGCATCAACTGCGACACCCTCCCCGAGTCCGAGCGCTACGCCAACCGCGGCTGGTAGTCACATGAGCACCCCCGTGATCGGTGTCCTGGCGCTCCAGGGCGACGTACGGGAGCACCTGATCGCCCTGGCCGCGGCGGACGCCGTGGCCAGGCCGGTCCGGCGTCCCGAGGAGCTCGCCGAGATCGACGCCCTGGTGATCCCCGGCGGCGAGTCCACGACCATGTCGAAGCTGGCCGTGCTCTTCGGCATGCTGGAGCCGCTGCGCGAGCGCGTGGCCGCCGGCATGCCCGTGTACGGCACCTGCGCCGGCATGATCATGCTGGCCGACAAGCTCCTGGACGGCCGTGAGGACCAGGAGACCCTGGGCGGCATCGACATGATCGTCCGCCGCAACGCCTTCGGCCGCCAGAACGAGTCCTTCGAGGCGAAGATCGACTTCGCGGGCATCGAGGGCGGCCCGGTGGAGGGCGTCTTCATCCGCGCCCCCTGGGTCGAGTCCGTCGGCGGCGCCGCCGAGGTGCTCGCCACGTACGACGGCCACACGGTCGCCGTGCGCCAGGGCAACGTCCTCGCCACCTCGTTCCACCCGGAACTGACCGGAGACGACCGAGTTCACGCGTACTTCGTCGACATGGTGCGCGCGGGGCTGTAACGGCGTCCCGGTAGGATCTGAGGCGAACATTGTTGGTGACGCGAAGGAGACAGGCAGATGTCCGGCCACTCTAAATGGGCTACGACGAAGCACAAGAAGGCCGTGGTTGACGCCAAGCGCGGCAAGCTCTTCGCGAAGCTGATCAAGAACATCGAGGTCGCGGCCCGTATGGGCGGTGCCGACGTCGACGGCAACCCGACCCTCTTCGACGCCATCCAGAAGGCCAAGAAGAGCTCGGTCCCGAACAAGAACATCGACTCCGCGGTCAAGCGCGGCGGCGGCCTCGAGGCCGGCGGCGCCGACTACGAGACGATCATGTACGAGGGCTACGGCCCGAACGGCGTCGCGGTGCTCATCGAGTGCCTCACCGACAACCGCAACCGCGCCGCCTCCGACGTCCGCGTCGCCATGACCCGCAACGGCGGCTCGATGGCCGACCCGGGCTCGGTCTCGTACCTGTTCAACCGCAAGGGCGTCGTGCTCCTGCCCAAGGGCGAGCTCACCGAGGACGACGTCCTGGAGACGGTGCTCGAAGCCGGCGCCGAAGAGGTCAACGACCTCGGCGAGAGCTTCGAGATCATCAGCGAGGCCACCGACATGGTCGCGGTCCGCACCGCGCTCCAGGAAGCCGGCATCGACTACGACTCGGCCGACTCCAACTTCCTGCCGACCATGCAGGTCGAGCTGGACGAAGAGGGCGCGCGCAAGATCTTCAAGCTGATCGACGCGCTGGAGGACAGCGACGACGTGCAGAACGTCTTCGCCAACTTCGACGTCTCCGACGAGGTCATGGAGAAGGTCGACGCCTGAGCGCAGACCGTGCAGCAGCGGGCCGACGGGGACACACCCCTGTCGGCCCGCTGCTTTGTCAGTGGTGCCCGATAACCTGCACCGACACGGACGGATGAGCGAACGAGGGGGGCGAAGGTGCGCGTACTGGGCGTGGACCCGGGGCTGACGCGATGTGGTGTCGGCGTCGTCGAAGGTGTCGCCGGCCGCCCCCTGACGATGCTCGGGGTCGGGGTCGTACGCACGCCCGCGGACGCGGAGTTGGGACACCGGCTGGTCGCCGTCGAGCAGGGCATCGAGGAATGGCTCGACACGCACCGGCCCGAAGTGGTCGCCGTGGAACGGGTGTTCAGCCAGCACAACGTCAGCACCGTGATGGGCACCGCCCAGGCGAGCGCCGTCGCGATGCTGTGCGCCGCCCGCCGCGGGATACCGGTCGCCCTGCACACCCCGAGCGAGGTCAAGGCCGCCGTCACCGGCAGCGGCCGGGCCGACAAGGCCCAGGTCGGCGCGATGGTCACCCGGCTGCTGCGGCTGGCCGAACCGCCCAGGCCGGCGGACGCCGCCGACGCCCTCGCCCTCGCCATCTGCCACATCTGGCGGGCCCCCGCCCAGAACCGCCTCCAGCAGGCGGTCGCCCTGCACGCCTCTGGCTCGAAAGGCCGTACCCGATGATCGCCTTCGTCAGCGGCCCCGTCGCCGCGCTCGCCCCCACCCTTGCCGTGATCGAGGTCGGGGGAGTGGGCATGGCCGTGCAGTGCACGCCCAACACCATCGCCGGCCTGCGGATCGGGGAACAGGCCCGGCTGGCCACCTCCCTGGTCGTACGGGAGGACTCGCTCACCCTGTACGGCTTCGCCGACGACGACGAGCGACAGGTCTTCGAGCTCCTCCAGGGCGCGAGCGGCGTCGGGCCGAGGCTGGCGCAGGCGATGCTCGGCGTGCACCGCCCGGACGCGCTGCGGCTGGCCGTCTCCACGGGAGATGAGAAAGCGCTGGTGGCGGTGCCCGGCATCGGCAAGAAGGGCGCGCAGAAGCTGCTGCTGGAACTGAAGGGCAAGCTGGGCGCCCCCCTGGGCGCGGGCGCCCTGGTGGGGGCGCAGCGGGCCGTCGCCAGTGGGCCCGCCCCGTGGACCGAACAGCTGTCCGCCGCGCTGATCGGGCTGGGCTACGCGTCGCGCGAGGCGGAGGAGGCCGTCTCGGCGGTGACGCCGCAGGCCGAAGCCGCGATCGCCGCCGGCGGTTCGGCCCCGGTCCCGCAGCTCCTGCGAGCCGCCCTCCAGTCCCTGAACCGAGCCCGCTAGCCGCCCGCCGCCGCCGGGGACCGGACCCGCACCTCACCCCCGGCGAGGCCGAAGGGCTCCGCCCCGCACCCCGCTCCTCGTACGCCGCAGGGGCCCGACCACCCGCACGCGAACGATAGGGCAGAGTGACACCGTGAACTGGGACGACGAGACCAACGCAGACGAGAGCGAGCGACTCGTCGCGGCCTCGGCGGACGGCGAGGACACCGCCGTCGAGGCGGCGCTGCGGCCCAAGGACCTCGGGGAGTTCGTCGGCCAGGAGAAGGTCCGCCAGCAGCTGGACCTGGTCCTGAAGGCGGCCAGGCAGCGCGGGGCCACCGCCGATCACGTCCTGCTCTCCGGCGCGCCCGGCCTCGGCAAGACCACGCTCTCGATGATCATCGCGGCCGAGATGGGCGCGCCCATCCGCATCACCTCCGGCCCCGCCATCCAGCACGCCGGCGACCTCGCCGCCATCCTGTCCTCCCTCCAGGAGGGCGAGGTCCTCTTCCTCGACGAGATCCACCGCATGTCCCGGCCCGCCGAGGAGATGCTCTACATGGCCATGGAGGACTTCCGCGTCGACGTGATCGTCGGCAAGGGTCCCGGGGCCACCGCGATCCCGCTGGAGCTGCCGCCCTTCACCCTGGTCGGGGCCACCACCCGGGCCGGACTGCTGCCTCCGCCGCTGCGGGACCGCTTCGGCTTCACCGGGCACATGGAGTTCTACGCCCCCGAGGAGCTGGAGCGCGTCATCCACCGCTCCGCCCGTCTCCTCGACGTGGAGATCGACACCGACGGCGCCGCCGAGATCGCCGGGCGCTCCCGCGGGACCCCGCGCATCGCCAACCGCCTGCTGCGCCGCGTCCGCGACTACGCCCAGGTCCGGGCGGACGGCGTGATCAACCGGGAGGTGGCCGGTACCGCCCTCCAGGTGTACGAGGTGGACGCGCGCGGCCTCGACCGGCTGGACCGGGCCGTCCTGGAGGCGCTGCTCAAACTGTTCGGCGGCGGTCCCGTCGGGCTCTCCACCCTCGCCGTGGCCGTGGGGGAGGAGCGGGAGACCGTGGAAGAGGTCGCGGAGCCCTTCCTGGTCCGCGAGGGCCTGCTCGCGCGCACCCCCCGGGGACGGGTCGCGACGCCCGCCGCATGGGCTCACCTGGAGCTCGTCCCGCCGCAGCACGGTGGGAGTGGATCAAGCGGACAACAGGGCTTGTTCGGGGCCTGACGGCGCGGAGGTTCGCCCCCTCAGGAACTGCGGTGCCATGCTGGGCGTTGTTCCATCGGTGCGGACTCGCCTAGACTCCGCCGATGCCGACCCTTCGGGTCGGTATGCCCACCCCCCGTAGAAAAGGCCGCCGTCCGCGTGCGGTCGTGCGAAGGATCTCCGTCCCGTGAATCTCGTGACACTCCTCCCGTTCATCGTGCTCATCGGGGCGATGTTCCTGATGACCCGCTCCGCGAAGAAGAAGCAGCAGGCAGCCGCGCAGATGCGCGACCACATGACGCCCGGCACCGGGGTCCGCACCATCGGCGGCATGTACGCCACGGTGAAGGAGATCGGTGACGACACCGTCACCCTCGAGGTGGCTCCCGGCGTCCACGCGATCTTCGCCAAGAACGCCATCGGCGCCGTGCTCGACGACGCGGAGTACAACCGCATCGTCCACGGCATCAGCGATGACGTGACGACCGACACGCCGGTCGTCCCGGACGACGCCTCCTCCCTCACCGAGGAGCCGAAGACGGACCTCGTCAAGGACAAGGGCGAGGACGAGGCTCCCAAGCTCGACCTGGGCAAGAAGGACGGGGCCGAGGGCGACGAAGAGCCCAAGGACGGCAAGACCGACGGCGAGGCCGGCGCGAAGTAGCGCGCGGCCGGGGACCGTGGAGGCGCCGGACCGGCGGCCGAAGCGGTCCCCGTCAGTGACACTTCTGCGGGGGGCAGGGGTCCCCACCACACATTTCGTGGCCGTCCGCGCGCTGACCCGGCGCGGGGCGGTTGGACAGGGAGAAACGACAAGGTGGCAGCACCGAAGAAGGGCCGGCGGCCCACGGGGGCTCAGGGGAGGCCGGGGCGTGCCCTGGCGATCATCCTGATCGCGATGGTGGCGCTCACCGCGGGGATGTTCATCTCCAAGCAGACGACTCCCCGGCTGGGCATCGACCTCGCCGGCGGCACGAGCATCACGCTCAAGGCCAAGAGCGAGCCCGGCAAAGAGAACGCCATCAACGAGACCAACATGAACACGGCGGTCGGCATCATCGACCGCCGCGTCAACGGTCTCGGCGTGTCCGAGGCGGAGGTCCAGACCCAGGGCCGCGACCACATCATCGTGAACATCCCCAAGGGGACGAACGAGCAGCAGGCGCGCGAGCAGGTCGGCACGACCGCCCAGCTCTACTTCCGCCCGGTCATCGCGTTCGCGGACGGCGCCCCAGCCGCGCCCGAGGGCACCCCGAGCCCGAGCCCCTCCGCGAGCGGCTCCGGTGCCCCCAAGGCCGAGGACGGCAAGAAGGCCAGCCCCTCCGCCACCCCGTCGTCCAGCGCCACTTCCCAGGGCCGTGCGCTCAGCGAGGCCCTCAAGGCCCCGGCCGCCACCGCCACTCCCTCGCCCTCGGCGAGCGAGTCGAAGAAGGCAGACGACACCAAGGCCCCGTCCCCGTCCGCGTCCGCTCCTGCGACGGGTGACGAGGCGGCCGCCGCCGACCTGCAGGCCAAGTTCGCCGCGCTCGACTGCACGGACGAGAAGCAGCGCGCCGCCATCAAGGGCGCCAAGCCCACGGACCCGACGCTCGCCTGCGGTCAGCGCGGCGGAGCCTGGGGCAAGTGGGTCCTGGGCCCGGCCGCGGTCGAGGGCAAGGACGTGAAGAGCGCCAAGGGCGTCATCGACCCGCAGTCGGGTCAGTGGATCGTCACGATGGACTTCAACGACCGCGGCTCCGACGCCTTCGCGAAGGTCACCGGCGAGCTGGCGGCCAAGCAGATGCCGCAGAACCAGTTCGCCATCGTGCTCGACGGCGACGTGGTCTCGGACCCGTCCGTCAGCCAGGCGATCATGGGTGGCAACGCCCAGATCTCGGGTGGCTTCACCCAGCAGTCCGCGCAGGACCTGGGCAACATGCTCTCGTACGGCGCCCTGCCGCTCTCCTTCAGCGAGGACAGCGTCACCACCGTCACCGCCGCCCTCGGCGGCGAGCAGCTGCGGGCCGGCCTGATCGCCGGTGCCATCGGTCTGCTGCTCGTGGTGATCTACCTGCTGGTCTACTACCGGGGCCTGGCGTTCGTCGCCATCCTGAGCCTCCTGGTCTCCGCGATCCTGACCTACACGATCATGGCGCTGCTCGGGAAGGGCATCGGCTTCGCGCTGAACCTGCCCGCCGTCTGCGGCGCGATCGTGGCGATCGGCATCACGGCGGACTCGTTCATCGTGTACTTCGAGCGCATCCGTGACGAGATCCGCGAGGGCCGCACCCTGCGTCCGGCCGTCGAGCGGGCCTGGCCGCGCGCCCGGCGCACGATCCTGGTCTCCGACTTCGTGTCGTTCCTCGCCGCCGCGGTGCTGTTCATCGTGACCGTCGGCAAGGTGCAGGGCTTCGCCTTCACCCTGGGTCTGACGACCCTGCTCGACGTGGTCGTGGTGTTCCTCTTCACCAAGCCCGTCATGACGCTGCTGGCGCGCACGAAGTTCTTCGCCAGCGGTCACCCGTGGTCCGGGCTGGACCCGAAGCGGCTGGGTGCCAAGCCCCCGCTGCGCCGGTCCCGCCGTACCGGTTCCGCCCCCGCCCCCGTCGAAGCAAAGGAGGCGTGAGAGATGTCGAAGCTGGGAGATCTCGGCGCCAAGCTGTACCGCGGTGAGGTCGGCTACGACTTCGTCGGCAAGCGTTTTCTCTGGTACGGCGTTTCCATCCTGATCACCATCACGGCGAT